>JAIOAS010000029.1 GCA_019873725.1 Chloroflexota bacterium
TCTTGCCGACCACTGGAGTGCTGCTCGGCTTTGCCGTTGTGTTCACCGTCATCGGCGTGTGGCGCTTCAACCGGTTGCGTGATTGACAAATTCCTGCCCTGTGGTATCATCTGCATCGTTCAGGGGGCGTAGTGTAGTGGTTAACATGCCGGCCTGTCAAGCCGGAGATCGCGGGTTCAAGTCCCGTCGCTCCCGCAGGAAACTGCGAGAAGAGCCGGAGGAGATACGTCCTTCGGCTCTTTTTATTGCGTTTGCCCTGGCCTGTTGTATACTCTTTGTGTACCGATCGGTCACACTTCGGACTTGTGACTTTGGACTAGAGGGGGAGGGGAAAATGGCATACCATAGCTGGCTCGAATGTGTGCGGGGGTGTGGACGGCGCTATTCGATCTACGACATGGCCTATCGCTGCGAAGACTGCGGCGGCCTGCTGGACGTGGTTCACAACGTCGAGGCGTTGCGCGACCGCAGCGCCGCTGAATGGCAGCAGCTTTTCGAGAAACGGGCGCATACCACCGAATGGCCTTACGGCAGCGGGGTGTGGGGCAAGAAGGAGTGGGTCGCGCCGCAGATCGACAACGATAACGTCGTTTCGATGTACGAGGGTAACACCAACTGCTTCTGGGCAGAGCGGTTGGGCAAGGAGATCGGCGTCTCCGATTTGTGGGTGAAGTTGTGTGGGAACAGCCACACCGGCTCATTCAAGGATTTGGGGATGACGGTCCTCATCTCTGTGGTGAAACAAATGCGGGCCGACGGCAAACCGATCCGGGCGGTCGCCTGTGCCTCCACGGGCGATACATCGGCGGCGTTGGCCGCGTATGCAGCGGCGGCGGACATCCCCGCCGTGGTGCTGCTGCCGAAGGGCAAGGTTTCCACTGCCCAGTTGATTCAGCCCATCGCCAACAACGCGCTCGTGCTGGCACTCGACACCGACTTCGACGGCTGTATGCGCGTCGTGCAGCAGATCGCCGCCGACCCGACCATCTACCTCGCCAATTCGATGAACCCGCTGCGCATGGAGGGCCAGAAGACAGTCGCTATCGAGATCGTGCAACAGTTTGATTGGCAGGTGCCGGATTGGATCGTGATTCCGGTGGGCAATCTGGGCAACGTCAGCGCGCTCGGCAAGGGGTTCCTGCTGATGAAGGCGCTGGGCCTGATCGACAAGTTACCGCGCATCGCCTGTGCACAGTCGGCACGGGCTAATCCGCTCTACCTGAGCTACCAAACCGGCTTCCGGGAGTATCGCCCGGTGCGGGCGCAGAAGACACTCGCCAGCGCCATCCAGATTGGCGATCCGGTGAGCTACGAACGCGCTGTCAAAACGCTGACCGCTTTCGACGGCATCGTCGAACAGGCCACCGAGGACGAACTGGCCGACGCCGCCGCCCGCGCCGACCGCACGGGGATGTACTGCTGCCCGCACACCGGTGTTGCGCTGGCGGTGTTGTTCAAGCTGATTGACCGCGGCGACATCCAGCCCGATGACCGCGTCGTTGTCATTTCCACCGCCCACGGCCTCAAATTCACCGATTTCAAGGTCGCCTACCATAACAGCGCCCTGGCGGACGTCATCGCCCGGCACGCGAATCCGCCGGTAGAGCTACCGGCGGATTACGACGCAGTGCAGAAAGCCATAGACACGCGGTTTAATAAAACGTGAAACGTAAAACGTGAGACGTAAAACGTAAAACGTAAGCGTGATTCATTACGTTTTACGCTTTACGCTTTACGCTTTTCCTGTTATGCAATCACGTTCAGCGCCTTCCCCACCTTCGCAAACTTCTCCAACCCAAAGTCCATATCGTCTTTGGAGAGCGCGGCGGAGACCATGACGCGGATGCGGGCGAGGCCCTGCGGGACGGTGGGGAAGCCGATCGCCATGGCGAAGACGCCTTCCTCGAAGAGTTGGCGGCTAAATGCCTGCGCGAGTTTCGCCTCACCGAGCATCACCGGCGTGATGGGTGTCACGCTGTTGCCCACGTTGAAGCCGAGGGCCTTCATCTGCCCCTTGAAATACTTTGTGTTTTCCCACAGCCGATCAACCAGCTCGGTTGAAGCGGTGAGCATTTGCACGGCGGCCAGACACGCGGCGGTATCCGCAGGGGTGACGGCGCTGGAGAAGAGGAACGGGCGCGCTTTCTGGCGCAGGAAATCCACGATGAGTTTCTTCCCGGCGATGATGCCGCCCACCACGCCGAATGCTTTGGAGAACGTGCCGATTTCCACATCGAATTTGCCGTGCAGCCCGAAGTGATCCACAATGCCGCGACCGCCGTGGCCGAGCACGCCTTCACCGTGCGCGTCATCCACCATCGTCAGCAATCCGTATTTTTCCGCGACTTCGTAAATCTTGTCCAGCGGCGCGACATCCCCGTCCATCGAGAAGACACCGTCTGTTACCACCAGCCCGCGCCGGTACTGCGGCAGGTTTTCCTTGACCTTTGCCTCCAAATCGGCGGGATCGCAGTGCTCGTAGACGATGATCTTGGCGCGGCTCAACCGTGCGCCGTCGATGATGCTGGCGTGGTTCAGCCGGTCCGAGAAGATGACGTCTTCTTTGCCGACTAACGGTGGAATGGCGGCCTGATTGGCGACAAAACCGGCCTGCACGTAGAGCGCGTCCTCCACGCGCTTGAAGTCGGCCATTGTGCGCTCCAACTCTTTGTGGAGGGTGAGCGTTCCGGCGATAGAGCGCACCGCCGTCGGTCCCGCGCCGAAGCGATCAATGGCAGCTTTGGCGGCGTCCTTCAGGCGGGCGTCGTCGGCGAGGCCCAGGTAGTTGTTCGTGCACAGGTTGAGCACGCGCTTGCCATCCACTGTCATCCACGCGCCGGGCGGGGAATCGATGGTACGCAGGTTGATGAACAGGCCGCTGTCTTTTAACGCGGCGACTTCTTCTTCAATCCAGGCCAGTTTTTGTTCAGTCATCGTTTATTCTCCTAAACGGTCGCATAGTCCCAGTAGATCCAAAAAATACTCCACGGGGATCATCAGATCCCCGTTCTGGTCTGGATCTGGCGATCCAGACCAAGCAAAAGTAGATCTACTGAGTTTTGTAGTCGAATAGCCGTTTTCGTCAGCGTATTCTCTACTGTTTGCCTCTGAGCACTTCGCCAAAAAGGGATGCGTTAATATGAGGACGTGTCAGTCTTTTTCCCGGCGATTTGTTGCCAGAGGATGCCGCCGAGCGCGCCGAGACCGGCCATGAGCACGATGTCGAGCAGGCCGAAGCACACACCGCCGCCGATCTGACTGAACTTAATCAAGTTGGGATCGTAGTAAGTGCTCGGAAAACCGAGCTGTTCCATCATGTTCATGACGGTTTGTGGATCAACCCAAAGGACGTTGAGAATACTGCCGATAATCTGCCCAAGCAGCGCGCCTGCGCCGCCGATTGCACCCGCAATCGCGCCCACTTTGGCGCTGCCCCCAGACGTGAGTGGCTTTTCCAAGACACCGGCCAGGTAGCCGGCCCCGATGCCTGCCAGCACTGCCAGGCATGGCACACACAGCGGCGAGATCAGACTGCCCCCAATGCCCAACACCAGCATCACTGCGCCAAGAATCAATCCTGCTTTGATCATCTTGCCCTCCTTATGAAAATAGTTGATTGAAAGTTACAACAAGTTGAAATGTGGAGAATCCATCCGGCACTGTATGTAATCTGTTGACAGTCTAAGTATAGCACCAGAGCTGAGAATCGCCACTGGGTATAGGACAAATGATTGGGAATCGCTCGGGCCGCTCTCGGACCGCGCCCGCTCAAGAGTGACAAGAACGATAAAGCCCTTGCGCCCGCTCAAGTTGCTTTTCCTTGAACTGCCCTTCGTGGTATACTATAGACAAGGCGACCTATTCAAACCACAACGGACAGGAGGCATAATACGATGAGACACTTCTTGACATTGGCCGACCTCACGCCAGAGCAAATGCAGGGGCTGCTTGATCTGGCCGTGCGCATCAAAAGCGCGTGGAAGGCAGGCAAAGAGACCCCTTACCTCAAAGGCAAAGTGCTGGGGATGATTTTCCAGAAACCGAGTCTGCGCACCCGCGTATCCTTCGACGTGGCGATGCTGCAACTTGGCGGCAACGCGCTCTACCTTTCCCCGGACGAAATTCAGTTAGGCAAGCGCGAAAGCGTGGCCGACGTGGCGCGCGTCATCTCGCGGTATGTCAACGTCGTGATGGCCCGTGTCTTTGGCCATGCGGACGTCGTCGCGCTGGCGCAGTATGCGACCGTGCCGGTGATCAACGGCCTGTCGGACTACTCGCATCCGTGCCAGGGTATGGCGGATTTCCTGACCATTTTGGAACACAAGGGCGGCTTTAAGGGCAAAAAGCTCGTCTATCTGGGCGATGGCAACAACGTGGCGACCTCGCTGCTGTACGGCGCGACCCTGTTGGGGATGGATTTCACCATTGCTGCGCCGAAGGGCTATGGCTTGCATCCGGCGATCTGGCACATTGGGCAACGCCTGGCGGCGCAGAGCGGTTCCACCATCATGGCTATGGACGATCCCATGGCCGCGGTGCAGGATGCTGACGTCATCTACACCGACACCTGGACCTCTATGGGCCAGGAGGCCGAAGCGGAACAGCGCCGCAAGCTTTTCCCGCCCTATCGTGTGGACGATGCCAAACTGGCCCGCGCCAAATCCGACGTCATCGTGATGCACTGTCTGCCCGCCCATCGCGGTGAAGAAATCACCGATGCCGTCGCGGATGGCCCACACTCGGTACTCTTCGACCAGGCCGAGAACCGGCTCCATGCCCAGAAAGCCATCCTGGTGTGGGTGTTGGAGAAAGATATGGATTGCTGATCGCCGATCGCCGATCGCCAATCGCTGACTGCTGACAGCTCATAGCTCAAACAGGGGGGTGTCCATTGGCCGGTAACCGCTTACGCTTTGACGAGGCCATTCAAAAGGCGAACGATAGTGTTTGGGACGAGAAATGGGAAGATGCGGTGCGCTTCTATGAGCGCGCTCTGGCCGAGTTTCCCGACGATGTCTCGGCGTTGATGGGCTATGCCTGGGCACTGTTGAATGCCGAAGACTTGGAGACGGCGCTTCAAGTCTATCAACGCCTGACCACGCTCAACCCTTCCGATCCTGGCCCTTATGAGCGCATCGCGGAGATTCAAGAGCGCAATGGCAACACTGCGCAAGCAGCCGCGACCTATTACGAGGCCGCTCAACGTTATGGCAAGCAGAACGTCAGAGGAAAGTTCGTTGCGGCGCTCGAGGCTTCCGCCCGGCTCGAACCGGGCAACGACAAGGTGTGGCGTGACCTCTTGCAGTACTATCAACAAGAAAAGTCGGTGGATAAGGCCGTGCTGGCGGCGCTTTGGCTGGCCTATCTCTACCAGCAGGCGCACCCCGACTGGGCCATCGAGATCTGTCGCCAAATGCAGACATTCATCCCACACGAGCCGCGCATCGGGCAGACAATGATGCTCCTCCAAAGCCAGCGTCCCGTTCCTGAACCTCCTCGGATTGAGGCCGCGGGTGCACTGGACGAGAGCCTGGAGGGCCTGGATGTGGAAGGGCAGGATGAAGGTAGCCCCGCGGATATTGCCCGCCAGCGCGCTCTGGCGAAACTGGCGGAATCCATCTTTGCGGAAGACAAACCTCAGGTGCAGGGGATCTCACAAATGGAGGTCGATCTGCTCATCGGTAAAGCCGTGGATGCGCAGACGCGCGGCGATCTGGCGGCGGCGCTCCAGGCGTATGAGCAACTGAACAAAGCCGGCGTCTCGATGCCTTCCATTCACTTCAATCTGGGGTTGCTTTACAAGGAGCAAATGCGCTTTACCGAAGCAATCGCGCAGTTGAACAAATCGCTCTCGGATCCGGAATACATTTTGGGCAGCCAGTTTGCCCTGGGCGAATGTTATCAGGCGCAGGGCGATTTCGCCGAAGCTTTGAAGCACTTTTGGGAAGCGGTGAAGATCGTCGATCTGGCTACCATCGAGCGCGAACACGCCGACGACCTGATTCGCGTGTACCAGAGTGTAGCGCAGAACCTGGTCAGTGCCGGAGACCCCGACCGCGCGCGGAGTTTGACTGAGTCATTGGTTGATTTTCTGGGGCGGCGTGGCTGGGAGGACAAATCGCTGGAAGCGCGCAAACGCCTGGATGCCCTCTCGCGTTCGGGGACGGTGCTGAGCCTGGGCGAATTAGTGAGCATGCCTGGCGCGTCGAACATCTTGCGCTCCGTTGCGCTGGCGCAGGAGTATCAGCGGCGCAACAAAGTCTACAGTGCGTTGGAAGAGTTGTTTCACACACTCAGCAAGGCACCCGATTATTTGCCGCTGCATTATCTCCTGGCGAGTCTGCTGCAAGAAGCAGGACACATCGACGAGGCGCTGGTCAAATACCAGACGATTGCGCGCACTTACGAAGTTCGCGGTCAGACGCTGCAAGCACTGGCTACTTACCGTGAAATTTTACAATTGTCGCCTGTCGATATCGGCGTCCATAAACGGGTGATTGAATTGCTGACACAACGGGGGCAAATCGACGATGCCCTCAGCCAGTATCTGCAAATGGCAGATGCGTACTATCAACTGGCGCAGCCGGAGCGCGCCCGCGATGTCTATTCTGAAGCGTTGCGTCTGGCGCCACGCGGCGCTCCGGAAAAGCAGTGGGAGGTCCGCATTTTGCACAAAATGGCCGACCTTGATTTGCAGCGCTTGGATTGGCTGGCGGCGATCAAGAACAATGAGGCCATCTTGCGGATCGACCCGACTGACGAACGCGCCTATCTGGCCCTCTATCGTCTGTACCCGCGGACCGGGCGCCCGCATCTGGGCTTGAATGCTCTCGACAAGTTGATCAAACTTTACCTTGAGGGACGCAATGTCGAGCGCGCCTTGATTATGTTGGAGGATTTGATTGCCAACGAGCCTGACAATATCCCACTACGTGCCAGAGGCGCGCAACTGTATCTCAACACCGGCAAGCGCGAGAAAGCTCTGGAACATCTGGATGTGTTGGGCGGACTGCAACTTGACGCGGGACAGAAAGAAGCAGCGGTTAAGACGGTTACCGCCATCCTGGCTTTGGATCCGCCCAACCGGGCGGGCTACGTCGATCTCTACCGCGAATTGACCGGCCATGAACCACCGTCGCAGACAGGGTTGTTGCGTTCTGTCGCGCAACCGTGAGGGCTTTCCGCTTTTGATGGACGATGTGGAATTTAGTGTGGCTGCTCGAGCGTCTCACCTGGATTGACGGCCTGGATATCCTGATTGTGGCGATCTTCTTCTTCCTCGTTTTCTACGCCATTAAGGGAACCCGCGCCGTTCCATTGGTGCGCGGCATCACCGCCTTGCTCATCTCGCTGGCGTTGCTCACGCGCCTGGTGCAATTACGGGCCTTCTCCTGGCTGATCGAAAGCCTGCTGCCGGCGCTTTTGGTGGGCATCCCCGTGCTCTTCCAGCCGGAATTGCGCCGCGCACTCGAACAACTGGGCCGCAGCCCGCTCCTGTTGGTCGAACGGGGCGACAACGCGAAGATGGAGACGGTGATTACGAATGTCGTTAAAGCCGTCACCTATATGGCGGCGCATTACGTGGGAGCGTTGATCGTTTTCGAGCGCCAGACCGGTTTGCAAGAGTACATCGATACCGGCGTGTTGATCGATGCAGAAGTGACGCCGGAGCTGCTGATGTCGATTTTCGACCATCACGTGATTCTGCACGACGGCGCGGTCATCATCCGCAATGGACGGTTGGCCGCCGCGGCCTGTGTGATGCCCTTGACGGCGGCGTTTCTGGCGGACCGCGAACTCGGCCTGCGACACCGTGCGGCCATCGGCGTTACAGAGGAAGGTGACGCCGTTGCCGTTGTAGTGTCGGAGGAACGCGGGCAAATTTCGTTGACGCACAACGGTCGCATCATCCGCGATATCGATGCCCGGCGTTTGGAGTCCATTCTGCGCGCTTTTCTCGTTCCTAAGGTGCGCGCGGCCCGGGGCCTCTTCCGTCGGGTGCGTCGCACGCCGGTGCGACCTGTTCACGAGATTGAGGAGGGCCTGCGCGTATGAGTCGCTGGCTGGGACGCAATCTCGGCTCGCTGCTTCTCTCGTTCCTCCTGGCCTTTTTCTTCTGGGCGGTTGCCACGGAGGCCAAGGACCCCACCCAAGACGCTCCCTTTGGTTCTTCGATTCCGGTTGAGCTAACCGGCCTGGATGAGGGTATGATTGCTTATAGGATGAATGTAACCCGCGTCCATGTCGAGTTGCGGGCGCCTCAGTCCGTGTGGAAGACCTTGACTTCCGCTAACCTGCACGCTTACATCGATCTGTCTGATGTGACCACCGGCACCTTGACCGTTCCTGTCAAGGTCGATGTCCAGGCTACGCCTGTGCAGGTGTTGAAAATCACCCCACCGGATGTCATCCTCACCATCGAGCACATTGCCGAAAAAGAAATCACGGTCACCACCCGGCTGGAAGGGACGCCGCTCTTTGGCTTCAGGGCCGATGATCCTGAAGTGGTGCCCCAGACCGTGCGTGTGCGCGGCCCGGCATCGTGGGTCGACAAAGTGACGCAGGCGCAGGTAACGATCTCGGTCCAGGGGCAACAAAGCGACGTGCGTGGGGATTACCACCCATTGCTCCTCGATCAGAATGAGGAACCGGTCGCCAACGTCGAACCCATCCCGAAGGCGGTGACCATCAACGTGCCGATTTCGCCATTAGGCTATGTGCGCGATCTGCCGGTGACAATTTCCTGGGAAGGGCAGCCGGCCTCCGGCTATCGCATTTCCAATCTCGTGATTGAGCCACAGATCGTCAAAGTCTATGGGCGCGTTGAGACGGTGCGTGAAGCGCCCGGCTACTTGCTCACGCAACCGGTTAGCCTGGATACGTTGACCCAAAGCCTGACCACGACGGTGGCGCTCCAGATGCCGGCAGGGTTGTCGCTCATCTCCCCACCGCGTCCTTACGTAACGGTCAGCCTGACGATTGAGGCTATTCAGACGGGGTTGACAATCGCGGTGACGCCGACATTGCGCGGATTATCCCCGGATATGAGTGCTACGCCCGGCGTCGAAACCGTCGTGCTTATCCTCAGCGGCCCCCTGGCGGTGATGGAACAGTTGCAGGCCGAGGATGTGGATGTTGTGCTGGACCTGACCAACCTGATGCCGGGCGATTACACCATTATCCCGGTGGTTGAGGTTCCGCAGGGGGTTATCATTCAAAATGTCATTCCTGAAGCGATCTCGGTGCGCATCCAGCCGGTTGTGATGATGCCCGCGCCGTTCAGGTGATGGCGCTGGCGTGATCGGGGCCAGAAGGAAGGGCGGGCGCAACGAACTGCGCCCGCCCTTTTCGCTTCTTGCTTGGTGACGGTATGTCAGTGCCGCGCGACTAGACCGCGCCCTTGCTTTCCTTCAGCCCCTGTTTCATCGCATTCAGTGGCAACAGGGCGCACTTCACCCGGCCCATGCTCAGCTTGACGCCGCCCATCATCTCCTCGATGTCGGAAAGCCCCATCGCGGTGATTTCGGCGATCGTTTTGCCCTTGACGTGCTCGGTGAACATTGACGCCGAAGCCATGCTGATGACGCAACCCTGTCCCTCGAACATCACTTCGCTCACGCGACCGGCATTGTCGAGGCGCGCCGTCAGGTGGATCATATCCCCACACGTGGGATTGTCCATTTCGATATCGACATCGGCATTCTCCAGCACGCCGAAGTTGTCCGGATTGTGGTAGTGGTCAAGTAATTGTTCACGGTAAAGATCACTGCTCATTGTTCCTCCTGCGGGCTACCTTTTGAGCGTTTTGACAACTTTGTCGAGCGCCCCCACCAAAACATCGACGTCGTCCCTGTCGTTGTAGATGTAGAAGCTGGCGCGCGTGCTTGCCGGCACGCCGAAGCGTTCGTGCAGCGGCTGCGCGCAATGATGGCCGGCGCGCACGCAAACGCCTTCGGTGTCGAGAATGGCGGCGACATCGTGTGGGTGGATGCCCTCCATTGAGAATGCTATCACCCCGCTGCGCTCTTGTGGGGCGCGGGGTTCTCCATTGCCATAGCCGAGCACGTGGACGGTGGGTAATTCCGCCAGTCGGGCCAGCGCGTAGGCGACAATTTCCTGTTCATGGGCATGAACGGCCTCCATCCCAATGGCATTGAGAAAATCCACCGCCGCACCGAGGCCGATCACCTCGGCGATGGCGGGCGTTCCCGCCTCGAACTTGTACGGCACGTCGTTCCATTTGGCGTAGTCGCGCTTGACGGTGCGGATCATGTCACCGCCATAGAGGAAGGGCGGCATCGCTTCCAACAGTTCGTAGCGGCCCCACAGAATGCCGACACCCGGACCGCACATCTTGTGTCCGGAGAATGCCAGAAAGTCGGCGCCCAACGCCTGCACATCGACAGGCTGATGGGGCACGGCCTGCGCGCCGTCCATCACCACCAGCGCACCCGCCGCGTGCGCCATCTCCGCAACTTGCCTGGCCGGCGGCAGCGCGCCGAGCACATTGGACATCAAAGAGCAGGCGACGACTTTGGTGCGCCCGTCTGCCAGCAACGGCGGCAGGGCATCCAGTTCCAGCTCGCCCGCGTCGTTGACCGGGATATAGGCCAGTTCCGCGCCTTTGCGGTGCGCCAACTGTTGCCAGGGCACCAGGTTGGCATGGTGCTCCAACTCCGTGATGACGATGCGGTCGCCGGCGCGGATGTGCGTCTCACCCCAACTGTACGCAACCAGGTTCAATCCCTCCGTCGCGTTGCGCACGTTGATGATCTCGGCGGGGTCTGGCGCATTGATGAAGCGCGCGATTTTTGCCCGCGCGTCTTCGTAGGCAGCGGTGGCCTCTTCCGCCAGGGAATACAGTCCCCGGTGGACGTTGGCGTAGCTGTGCATATAGGTGTGCATCATCGCGCCGATGACGGCGCGCGGTTTTTGTGAACTGGCGGCGCTGTCCAAAAAGACCAGGCGCTTGCCGTTGATCTTACGCTCGAAGATCGGGAATTCTTGCCGTATGGCGGCAACATCCAGTGGCATAGATACCTCCTTAAGTCGTATCGTCGTTAGTCGTGTAGTCGGAGCGGCAACGTGCCGCGTCATGCTCATCCAACCACGGTAATACCGGATTTCTGCGCCTCAGTATACCACAAAAAAGAAGAAAAATGTATGTCAATTCTCAACTTGTGTCTTGCCTCAATGGGCTATAATAGAGGTATGATGGCGGATAATCAAGAGCACGATGCACAGCAATTGTCATTATTTCAGGCAGAACCGGCTCCGCCTGCGCCCAAGCCCCGCTCGCCGGCAGCAGACCTGACGGCGCGCTCGCCGCTTAACGTGGCGCTGGGCGCTTTTGAAAAGTATATGCAGGCGCGCGGTTTCACCGAGAACACCCAGCAGGCGTTCCGGCTGGATATGCAAATTCTGAGTGACTACCTCAGTCCTGTCCAGGCGATTGGCGAAATCTCCTCTGTCACGCTCAACGCTTTCATCAAATGGATGAGTTCCTCGCGGGGTGTGCCGTGCAGCCCTAAAACGTTAGAGCGCCGTATCACCACGCTCAAGGTCTTTTTCGGTTGGCTGGCGGAAGAGGGGGTCGTGCCTCGAGATGCCGCTGCGCCGTTGATCCACCAGTCTATCACCGCCCCCATGCCGGAGATTCTGACCGGTGCGCAAATCGACGCGGCGCTGGCGGTGACGCAAGCGCTGCGTACCGGTAGCGATTCGCGCAAACCCGATGCCCGCCCGCACCTGCTCTTCACGTTGATCCTGCACACCGGCATCAAGAAAAGCGAGTGCGTCAACCTCCATCTCAACCACATCGACCTGACCGACGCCCAACACCCGGCGCTGTGGGTTCGTTACAAAGAAGCGCGCCGTCGTCACAAAGAGCGTCGCATCGCCTTGCCACGCGAATGGCCCGCCGTTTTGCGGGAATACCTGGAACAATATCCGTCGCGCCAGTTCCTCTTTCCGTGGAGCGCGCGCAATCTGGAATATGTGCTTACCGATATCGCTGCGCAGACGCAGGGCGCGCAAACCGAGATTCCGCGCCTCACCTTTGAGATGCTGCGTTGGACATGCGCCGCCCGCGATTTTGCCGGCGATATGGATCGCGCCGAACTGCGCCGCAAACTCGGCCTTTCGGAGATCAGTTGGTACGAAGTGGAAGTGAAGCTGGCCTTGTTGGCTCAGCGTGTTGACAGACCATAGTGCCTTTTGCGCACCGGTGCCGGGATTGCAACCAATGAGCGAATGGCGGTGGACGGCAAACCTCGTCCGCCGTTTTCTGTGTATCAGATTTGAACAAATCTCTGTTGTGGGGAGGCTTGGATGAACGCATCGCTTTCGGATAAAATCACCTATCGCACGGCCACAGTCGCCATCGTGGGGATGGGGTATGTGGGGTTGCCTCTGGCCTTAGCCTTTGCGAAAGCCGGTTTTACGACCATCGGGGTAGAGATCAACCCCGAACGGGTGGAGCAGCTCAACGCGTGTCACAGCTACATCGAGGACGTCACCGCTGAAGAGCTGCTGCCGCATCTGCGCGAGGGACGCCTGCGCGCCACCGCCGACTACGCCATTGTGCGCGATTGTGATGCAGTGTTCATCTGCGTGCCCACGCCCTACACGATTCAGCGCACCCCCGATCTGAGCTACATCGTCTCTGCTACCGAGGGCATTGCCCCTTATGTGCATGCCGGTCAGTTGATTGTCCTGCAATCCACCACCTATCCCGGCACCACGACCGAGGTGGTGCAGCCGATTGTGGAGCGCGTGAGTGGTTTGAGCGCCGCCAACGATGATTTCTACCTGGCATTCTCGCCGGAGCGCATCGATCCCGGCAACAAGCAATGGAGCGCCTACAACACCCCCAAAGTCGTTGGGGGATTGACGCCAAAAGCCACCGCCGTCGCGGCTGCGCTGTTGCGGCAGATGGGCGCGCCGGTTCACGAAGTGTCATCGCCTGCGGCTGCCGAGTTGACCAAGCTATTGGAAAACACCTTCCGCGCGGTGAACATCGCCCTGGTCAACGAGATAGCGCAACTGGCCGAGCGCATGGGCATCGACTTCTGGGAAGTGATCGAGGCGGCGAAAACCAAGCCCTTTGGCTTCATGCCGTTCCGCCCCGGACCAGGGGTAGGGGGGCATTGTTTGAGCGAGGATGAATATATCTTCGTGCGTAACGGAACCGGTCCGCATGCGGTACGGGTTGGGGACTACGTGCGTGATTTGCCACACCCTCCGTTGGTAGCGCAAGATGGTGTGACACTTTGGAATCCGCCACATCTGGAAATCTTATCCTTCGATCCATATCGTGGGGAAACCTGTTTCCGTCCGGTAGAATTTCTTTCGCGGCGCGTTTACGATGGCGCAATGGTCACCGTGCAGACCGCCGACGGGCGGCACTTGACGGTGACGGATGGACATCCGATGATGGTTTGGAACGGCGCTCATGCGATTACCCGGCGCGCCGACCAGTTACGGCCGGGCGATGAATTGATTGTACCTCTAGGGATGCCAACCACTGAGGCTGCTTTGTCACCGCTGGATTTGATCGATTGTTTGCCTGCTGAGGATATTGCGCGTGTGCGGGTCACACCTATCCACGGCCATTTCGCCGAGCATCGAGAAACCTTGACGCCGCATTTGCGGAAGCTGAGAATTTCCGCTCATGACGTATACCGTGACAATGCGCTGCCACTGTCGGCGTATCTGGCATTGGAATGCACAGGCGTTGCGCCGTTCCCGCGTGCCAACTTGTGGCTGGGAACAGGCCGTGGGCCTTCATACAGCCGTTGTCCGGCGGTGCTGGTCTGGGATGAAGACCTGGCACGTTTGATTGGCTATTATTTGAGCGAGGGATGTATCACAGAAGATACCAGCTTGCGGGTGCGCTTCACGTTCAATGTTGAGGAACGCGAGACGCTGGCGGATCTTCAGAGGATCCTTGAGAAATTAGGACTGCCCTATTCAACATACAAGGATAAGCAGTGGAACTCACAGCACATTAAAGTGTCTTCCCGGCCCTTTGCGCGATTGCTGCGCGACGGTCTCCACTGTGGCGTCAATTCCTACACCATGCACATTCCGGCAGCGTTGATGACGGCGCCGGAATCACTGCGGCTGGCGTTGCTCTCGGGATTGTTACGCGGGGATGGGGATGTACATCACGTCGATCAGGAACACCGTTATCACAAGGACGGCAAGGACTATCTGCATCACATCAATACCTGTACGGTAGGCTATTTCACCTCCAGCCCAGACCTGTTCCAGCAAGTTATCGTCCTGCTGCAAGGCTTGGGATTTGTGCCAACGTTCAAGCCCGACAGACCACAATTGCGCCTCTACGGGGAAGAACAATTACAGCGGTTGACCCTGTTGTTTCTCGATGCCAAGCGGCAGCGGTTGGAAGCCTATCATCAGGGACGTAGTAAACCCATGGCGAATTCTCAATCTGTGCGTCACGCGGGATTTGCGACCGTCAAAGTGCGCGCCGTATCGCCAACCGAGCCGGCAGAAAACGTCTACTCGGTTGAAGTGGCCGACACACACACGTTTGTGACCTCCTTTGGCGTGTTGGTGCACAACTGCATTCCGATTGACCCTTACTACCTGTTGTGGAAAGCCCGCGAGTACGACTTCTACACGCGCTTCATCGAGCTGGCGGCGGAGACCAACGAGGCGATGCCCTATCACGTGGTTGATCTGGTGACGCGCGGCCTCAGTCTGGAGGGCAAACCCCTGCATGGCGCGCGTGCGCTGGTGCTCGGTGTGGCCTTCAAACCCGACATCGGCGACTCGCGCGACACGCCCGCCGAGCGGGTGATCGAGCTGTTGCTGGGGCGCGGCGCGCAGGTGCAGTACCACGATCCCTTCGTGCCGGCGTTCCACGTGGGTGGCAATGTCTTCTACAGCCATGCGCTGACGCTTGAATCCACGCCGTTGACCGATGAGGTGCTGCAAGCCACCGACGTAGTTGTCATCGTGACGGGGCATCATAACGTGGATTATAGCCGGGTGCTTCAACGGGCGTCGCTGGTAGTGGATAGCTGCAATGCCACCCAGGGCTTCACCGGCACAGCGCGTGTGGTCCGCCTGGGTGCTCCTCTGACGCTATGAATGACTCCTCATCGGTCGGACAAACCGACCTGGCACCGAAAGAGAGTCTTGCCATTCAAGCGTCTCGCAAAGGTGCCACAGCAGCAGAAAAGACACGCAAGACTGTGCTGCGTGTCGTGTTGCTGCTGTTTTTCGTGGGATTCACCACCTTTGTTGCCATCAACCGTGAGAAAATCACCTTTGAAAACCTTAGGGGCCTGGGTTATCTTGGCGTATTCCTGATGGCCTGGATTGGGAGTACGACCGTGCTGTTGCCGATTCCGCACATGGCGTTCACTTTCACCATGGGGTCGGTGCAGGTGCTTGTTCCCTGGTGGATCGGGCTGTGCGCCGGGTTCGGTGATTCGCTTGGTGAACTGTGGGGCTATCTGGCCGGGTATGCGGTCGAGGACCTGGTCGATCGCTGGAAAGTCTACCCTAAGATTGAAGGTTGGGTGCGCCGCCATGGGATGTTGACCGTTTTCTTGATGGGGGCCGTGCCGATGCCGTTGTTTGACATGGCCGGTATGGCGGCCGGTGCGACAGGGATGCCCGTGTGGAAGTTCTACCTGGCGACGTGGAGCGGTAAGACCTTCAAGGCCATTGTCGTGGCCTGGGCGGGGCGGTATAGCATCGCCTGGATTGCTAACCTTCTGGGGTTGTAAGAAATTCACCACAGAGATACACAGATCACGGAGCGTTGTCTGTTTGTCGCTGTGGTTGATAAGAGGTGGCTATGGATGTAAGAATTCTGCGTCATCCCCGTATTTATACGGGCGATTTACGGCGACCCTGGGCGCGGGCGCTGGCGATTGTGGATGGCAAGATCGCTGCGTTGGATGCCGAAGCAGAGGCATGGGGTGCTGCACCCGGCGCAGTGGTTGAGGAGGTCGGCGGCGCGCTGGTTATCCCCGGCCTCACCGATGCGCACATCCACGCGATGTGGTATGCGCTCAGCCTCCGTGAGTTGAACCTGCGTGATCTTTCGCGCGCGGCGTTGTTGGAAGCAGTGGCTGCGCGCGCGCGTGAATTGCCGCCGGGCACGTGGATCATCGGGCGTGGGTGGGATCAGACCATCTGGGACGATGTACGGTTCCCCACTGCGGCGGAACTAGACCACGTGGCCCCGCAGCATCCGGTGGCGCTGATCGCCAAGAACGCGCACGCCTGGGTGGTGAACACGGCAGCCTTGCGGGCGGCCACGATCACGGCGGAGACGCCCGATCCACTGCACGGCAAGCTGGGGCGCTTGCCCGATGGCGCGCCTGACGGGATGCTCTTCGAGGACGCGACGCGCCTGGTGCGGGCGGTCATCCCGCCGGCAACCTTGGACGAAATTGTGGATGCGCTGGATGTGGCGCAGGAGCACCTCCTGACATTCGGCATTACCGGCATTCACGATGTCGATGGTGTCCCCGCCTTTGCCGCGTTCCAGGAATTGCATCGCCAGGAGCGCCTGCGGCTGCGCGTCGTCAAATACGTGCGCCTGGAATCGCTGGACGCCGTCCTTGAGGCCGGCCTGCGCAGTGGCTACGGCGACGATTGGCTGCGTTTTGGCGGGCTGAAGCTCTTTGCCGACGGCGCGTTGGGATCGCGCACGGGCGCTATGTTTGCGCCTTACGAGGGTGAACCGGACAACGTGGGGTTGCTCACGTTGGAGCCGGAGCAGCTTGGCGAGATCACACGGCGGGCTGTGGCGAACGGGCTGGCGCTGGCGATCCACGCCATTGGCGACCGCGCCAATGCGCTGGTCGTGGATGCCTTGGAGGCTGTGCGCGACCTCAACCCGGCGCTGCGCCATCGCATCGAGCACGTGCAGTCGATGCGTCCTGCGGATCAAGCGCGGATGGGCCGGGCGGGATTTGTGGCTTCGATGCAGCCCATCCACGCCATCCACGATATGGCGATGGCCGACCGCTATCTGGGGCCGCAGCGCACGCCGTATGCCTACGCCTGGCGCTCGGTGGCGGATGCCGGATCGGTGCTGGCTTTTGGCTCGGATGCGCCCATCGAGATTTTCGATCCGTTCATCGGCCTGTACGCCGCCGTGACGCGCCGCCGCGAAGATGGCTTTCCCGGCCCCGAAGGCTGGTATCCCCAACAACGGCTCACGCTGCCGGAGGCGCTGCGCGCGTATACCTGGGGCGCTGCCTACGCCGCCGGGTTGGAGTCGCGGATAGGCTTACTCATGCCCGGCTACCTCGCCGATTTGGCCGTGTTCGACCACGACATCTTCGCATTACCGCCTGAGGCATTGCTCGAAACCCGCGCCTCCCGCGTTATGGTGGATGGGCGCTGGTATTCTTTCTAAAACACGCATCGGCAAAAGCCTTTTCCCTTTTGCCGATGCGCCACTTGCCATTTGCCACTTGCCATTTGTGATTGGCTACAACAGTTCCTTGTGCTTCTCCTCTGCAAACCGCCGCAAGGCTTTAAGCCGCTGAACCGGCGCTTCCTGGTTAGCAACGAGCGTTTCCTGGATTGCCTTACCCCAGCGGTCTAGCGCAGCTCGCAGCTCTTCCCACAGCGCCACGATCTCCCGGTAGTACATTTCCGCCTGCTCGTCGAGATCGGCGAAGTGTTCGGCAGATTTCTGATTGGCGAGGTCCTGACGCCGCCAGCGATCTTCCTCCGATACCAGTCGCTTCTGCCAGTCGCGCGCGAAGGTGGCTTGCCACTCTTCCCATTGCCGCCGCAACCGTTCTTCGGTGAGGCGCTGCATCTCGGCAATTTCGTTTTGGCGCTTCTCCAGCCGTACCTGGAAGGCGTCCAGTCCATCGAGCGCCTGCTTATTTTGATTGTAGAGCAGGGCATATTTCTGCGTTTGTTCGACCAGGCGGGCGAGTTCGGCATCGACGCGCGCGGCCTGTTCAATGTACTGCTTCACCCGCTGCTCGCGTTGGAAGTCGGCCACGCGCAGCTCTTCGATACGCGGATCGTAGGACTTGGCGATTTGGACGGCTTCTTCCGCCCGGGCGGGGATTTTGCGGACGCTGTCTTCCAGGCGCACCTGCTTGGCCGTGAGTTCGTCGATGCTTTTGCGCAGCCCTGGAATTTCGCCCTCCACTGCTGCGACGCGCCGCGTGTCGGCCCGGCGCTGCTCTTCGAGGTAGACGATGGATTGCAGACGGTCCTCGGTGCGCTTGGTCAGGTCGGCGATGGCGTTGGACAGTACCTGAATCTGGCCTTGCAGGCGTTGCTCGCCCGCTTCACGCGCTTTGAGCGGTTCCTCGTAGCGCAGCACCGCGCGTACTTTTTTATCCAGCTCGGCCAGTTGCTCGTTGACGACCTCGATTTCCCCCCGGCGCAATTGCTCACTCTCCATCCTCTCGCGTCGCACCTGTGCCTTGAGCTCCTCAAGCATACCGCTGAGATCGCGGTTTACCTTCTCAATCATGGGAGGATAATCATCAGTGTGGCGCAAGTCGGTGCGCAGTTCGGCAGTATCCTGGTGCAGGCGTTCGATTTCGACCGCCTGTGTTTCAATCGTGTGCATCTGTTGTTCGACGCGCTCTTGCAGGGCCAGGATGAGCGCCTTATCCCGCTTGCGCTCCTCGTCCAACCAACGGATCATCTGCTCGAGTTGTGAAAGCTCCATTTGTCTTTGCTCCTTGAAAACAGCCATCGAGAACACAGCGTTCACAGAGAAAAACCTCTGCGGGTTCTGTGGCTTAAATCTTTGTCTGCGAGGGCATTATACCCGTTCTTGGAAGGAAAACAATATCAATGGCGGCGGAAAACGGGGGCGAGTGACTCCCGTTCTTCTGACGTGAGTATCCGCAAACGCCACACCGCCAGGGGGTAGACGATGACTGCACCGGCCAACGCCACCCAACGTCCTAACGGCAACAGGATGAGCGCTGCGACGCCCATCAGTCCCGTCGCCAGCATGGGCTTGCCGAGCACCTGCCGCCATCCCACTTGTGGCAGGTGGCGGCGCACACCGACCAAAAACGGGATCAGCAGCGCCAGCTCCGCGAAGAGATGGATGATCGCCGAGGCTTGATAGCCGTACAACGGCATAAAGATCAGGTTGGCGATCAAAGTGAAGCTGAATCCGATGATGAAGGCGCGGGTGAGATAGCGCTGCTGATCCAGGGCGATGAGGACGTAGTGGGTGAGGCTGTTGAGCCACCCGATCGGCATCGACCAGGCCATCAGTTGCAGGGCGATCATTCCGCCGGGCAGATATTCCGGTCCGCCGAGCACCAGCACCATCTCGTGAGCCGCCAGCGTAGCGATCACCGCTACCGGTAGTGCAATCGTCAACAGGATTTTCGCGCCGAGTCGGTAGAAACGCAGGAACCCCGCCCGATCCTCTCGCGCCTGGCGCGAAATCACCGGGAACAGGGCCAGCGTGAACATCGAGGGGATGACCACCAGCGCATCCAGGAATTTGTAGCCGATGCTGTACAACCCCAGGATGGTACTGCCCAGGATCGGCTCCATCAGAAAGACGTCGATTTTGAAGAACAGGGTGGCAAGGAAGTGATTGATCATCAGCGGCCACGACTCGTTCATCATCTCGCGGCGCAGGGCAGGGTTATTTTCCCACTGCGGGCGTGTTGTCCGGAAGAACAACTTGACGGCGGTGCTGCCCAGAATGGCAAGCGTGATTACATTGATGGCGATAGCGGATCCCGCCAGGCCAACGATCCCCCAACCGGCCATCAACACCGCTGTCTGGACGGTGACGCGCATGAGCGTGGAGAGCGTCGAAACGGCTGCCGGATACTCGGCTTTCTCGAAGGCATAGAAGAGCGAGGTTAGCCCTTTGGAAATCGAGCTGGGGAGCAGTCCGGCATAAAGCAATATCAACGCCAGGATCGCTTGAGGGGAAGCCGGAGCAGCGACTTGACCAATGAGTATCTGCCGCAGCGCGATAAATCCGCCCAGCAGCGGGATGCCCGCCAGGCTCAACCCCAGGCGCACCGCCGTCGTATTGAACAGGTAACTCCCGGCCTGCTCGCGGTGGCGAGCCACTTCGCGGGTGAGATAGGCATCCAGCCCGAAATTGGTGATGATCTCGAACCACAGGAAAATGTTGATGGCATAGGTGTAATCGCCCACGTTAGCCGGGCCGAGAATGCGCAACATTAGCGCAGCGAAGGCCAGTTCTACCATGCGGTTGAAAAGCGTTAGCAGGATTGGCGCCACGCTGTTCTTGGCTAACCGCTGCGTCGTTGATTGGGCGTCCGGTTCGCGGTACACCAGCCGCCACACCCACACCACCGTCAGGAAAATCACCACCATCCCCGCGAGGAAGGAGACGAACGCGCCGATTTTGACGCTGTTAGGGCTGTATTTGAAGCGCACCAGGGCACCATTCGCCAGGTCGTCCCCTTCGAGCAGCACGCCCCGGAAGTTCCCGGCGATGCGGGCGATGGGGACTTCGCGCTCGTCTTCCTCAGCGGCGCCCGCCGGTCGGACGAAGGCTTTCCAGCCGGGGAAATACGTGTCGGTCAGGACGAGCCACGTCGGGCCGTTGACCGTGGTTTCGATCAGCACTTCGTTGCGTTGATAGTTGCGGATGGTCTGCGCTTGTAGCGTCGCCGGGGTGGGGGTGTCCGGTGCATACGGGATGTTGGCGGCGAAATCCTGCTCGATGATGGCGTAGAACCGCGGATCGTACTGTTGGATGATCTCGCCAATCGACTCGACGTTCGGCGCAACCAGCGTCGCCTGCACGGGCAGGGTGAACGCGCGCGGGGCCACGCCCAGGTTTTCATAGACGCGCACGCTTTGGTCCTGGTAGACCAATTTGTACTTGGGCAAAGGAATCTCTTCCTCGGTGATGATGTACTTGACGTTGAGCAGGTCGGTGAGCGGGCTGTCGAGGCTGGCGAACTGCGTGAAGGGCGCGATGCGGTTGTAGAGCAACTCGTTCTGCGGCTCGATCCAGCCCATATAGCGCGCATATTGCGCCGGGAAGAGGCTGTCGTAGCCGCGCACGTCCTGCAAATCGTAAAACATCCCGGAGTTCGCGTTGAACGTCTTGCGCCCGTGTGGGTCGAACGTGGAGAAGCGCCACACGCTGGTATCCTGGCGCAGAAAGGCAACGACGGGCGGTGTATAGTCCAACAAGTCTGGGTCTACCGCCGGATTGAAGCCCGCACCGAAAGCGAGGAGATCCACCAACAGCAAAACAGCCGCCAGGGCTTCCCATACGGGGCGGCGCCCCAGCCTCTGTGGCAGGTAGATCGGGCAGCGCGAAACCCGCAGCACAATCCCCGCGCCGATCAAGAAGAGCGCGCCCTGCTGAATCCACGGGAAGAGGTAGGCGTAAAACGTGCGATGATCGGGGAAAGTGTTCGCCGCCAGCGCCAGCGACCAGAATGCCCGCTCGACCAGCGGTTCGATGCTCCCGAACGCCAACCGCGAAAGCCATAATCCGCCCAACAGCGCCAGCCCTGTCCATATCGCTGTCGCGCCGATGACGCTGACCGTGTTGGGCGACGTGTCGAACAATAGCAGTCGTGATCCATGATGCGTGATACGAGATGCTTGATTCGCCGATTTGCCGGTCTGCTGATTCGTCAATTGGTTGATTCTCGACTCGCCGATTCTGGTCGCCCCCAACCCGGCGAGGGCGGCGACGGCGACCGTCAACGGGAAAACCCAGCGGAAAGGAGAGTGCGACTGGTTCAAAAAGGGCAGCGCATACACCAGGGCATAAATCGGCGTGCCGAAGATACATCCTAGTGAAAACAGCGACAACAGGGTGAAAAACGGCACGTAGGGATGGCGTAACCAATTTTGGATTTTCGATTTTAGATTTTGGACTTCGGTAGATTGCCGCTTGGACTTCGGACTGCGGACTATGGACTTGGGACTGATGACTGCGATGATCGCCAACAACAGCGGTAGAACGCCCAGGTAAGCTCCGCCTTCGACGTAGTTTTTGACACCCCAATCGAAGCTGGAAATCGGGTTGCCGTAGGCGTTGACGGTCGCGCGCGTGACCTCCCCGGTGAAGAAATTCCACAGCGAGGTGTGCGTGGGGTTGCCAAAGAAGTTGGGCACCAGGAAGGTGATGATGCGTCGCTTGGGATAGGCCCAGCCGAGCACATCGCTAAGCGTAACCGCACCCTGGCGGAAACTGCCCTGCACCACCTCGTACAGCGGGATGAGCTGGACCGCGCCCAACGCCAGCCCCAGACCGGCCATCAGCAGCAAACCGAGCGCCGGGCTGAGGACTTCGACGCGCCAGGTGGTGCGTGGATGCGTCAGCGCCGTGTGGACGAGTCGCCACGCGCTGAATAGCCCCATCACCAGCAGCGTAAAATACGTGACTTCCGCGTGACCTGCCAGGATATGCACGCCCAGCGCGATCGCGCCGAGCAGCGCCCACGGCAGCATGGCGCGCTCTTGCCGCAGGAAACGCGCCCGGCGCACCGTCAGATCGACCAGCGCCAGTAGCAACGGCAACCACGATGCCGCCGCCACAATCATCGGGTGGACAACGGAGACGACCAGAAAGCCGCTGAACTGGAACGTCATCCCTGCCAGGAAAGCCCCCAGGCGGTTTGCGCCGATCGTGCGCGCGAAAATGTACATCGATATCCCGGCAAACCCCAATTGCAGCGCGATAAACACCCCGAAGGCTCGCGGCAGCGGCAACACGAAGAAAATCCAGGTCAGCGGATAGAGACCGGCGTGTTGCCCGTTCGCCAGGAAGGGATGCCCGGCAAAGAGGTAGGGGTCCCATAGCGGCAGCTCGCGCCGGGCCAGGGCCGTCGTCAAAAAGCGTTTCCATGGGTAATTCTGCAGGATCAAGTCGGCGAGCAGACCGTTTTGGACGCCGGTGACGCCCTTCGATTCGGCGGCGGCGTTGTAGGGGGCGATGGTATAGAGGATGTCTGCAGGCAGAAGCGTTTTATTCCCCAAAACCACAGGGGCGAAGAGCAAGAGTGGCAGGATGAGCAGCACGCCCACCCAGATCACATCACGCCATAGCGGCTTGCCGAGATTCGCAAATTTCTCCGGCAATTTGCCCGGCAGGCTGCCGCATTGTCGCATAGCTTTCCACCACCCAGGCCAGGCCTAGGCGGCCTTTTTCTTGCCAAACAGGGCTTGCCGTAGCTGCGGTAGCCCGCCTTCTCTGGGGATTTGCTCGCTTGCCAGGAGCTTGATGTCGAAGTTGATCTTTGGAAGTGGGTCGCCATCACTGAGCTTGCCGCTTTCCCAATCCACGTGGGGATAGAAGAACGAAATGGCCTCGGTCAAACGTTGGTTCAGGCGTCCCAAAGCGATGTAGCCCTCCTGACCCGTCGGCGTGACGAGCAGGAATTGATACGTATCCAGTTGTCCCACAAAGGGATCGTTCACCATAATTTCTGTCGAGGTGTTGCGCAGGATCAGGGCTACCGCGCGCAACACATCATCGTGGGTGACGAAGCCATAAGCGTCGCTAAAAGCGGGCATACCCAGGAGTGCCACGCCGATGACGGCCAGATTGTCGTTTTCGATAACCCGCTCGATTTGCTCCTCGATCAGCATGGAGGTCGGCAGCCCGGTAATGGGGTGTAGGAGCGTGTCGAGGTTGCTGCGCCGTAGCACATTGCGCACGCGGAAACGGAGCTCCTGCACGTCAAAAGGTTTGGTGATATAGTCGACGGCTCCCAATTGCAGCCCGGTCAGCCGGTCCATCCGCTCGCGGCGTTCCGTCAAGAAGATAATGGGCGTGTGCTCGGTACGCCGCTGGCTGCGCAGCGTCATGCAAACTTCGTAACCGTCGATATCCGGCAGGTGGATATCCAAAACCACCAGGTCAGGCAGCGTTTCGGAGGCGATTTTCAGCGCATCTTGCCCCCAGGCTGCCACAGATACCTGATAACCCACCGAGGAGAAATAGGCCGAAAGCATCTCCGCGGTGTTGGGATCATCCTCGACAATGAGGATATGGCGCGGCGTCCCGTCTGTAGACATGACGTCCGGCATCCTAGCCGATAGGCTCTTTGTAGACGGCAAAGGTGCAGTTCTCGGCGCCCATTCCTATGCAGGTAAGCTGGTCAACGCGGAAGGTGCGGCCGCCGCTCAACCAGCGCAGTGCTTCTTCGATGATACCTGCCGCGATAAAGCCACCCGGTCGTTCCACCTGGCGCCCCCAACACATCGAACAGCGGTCGATGATGTAGTGGAAGTGATCGCCGCCGGGGTCTTTGACGTAAGAGGTTTGGTCGCTCAGCGAGTCGAAGACTTTTGCCACGGCGGGCAAACCCGCCTTCAGCTTGGCCTGCAAGGGCAGAACTTTGAAGGCGAGGTCGCTTGCGCCGACCAACGCGCCAAAGTTTGCCAACCCTTGGGCGAAGAGAACCCGGCCCAGGCGCAGTTGCAACCCACGTCCGCCGCGTGGCCCGTACATCTCCTCCAATGCTTTGTTCAGCGCGGAAATATAGGCAAAGTCAAAGCCCTTGTCCATCACATCCGCAGGAGGATTGTCGATGAATTGCGCCAGGCCCGCCATGTTGAGAATGGCGTTCAGCCCATTGCGGCCCATAATCTCTTCCAGGGCGTCAAACAAGATCAGACCAAAGCGATTTGGGTAGAAGTAACCACTGGGTTCAGGGGTATTAGCCACTGTATCAACCTCCTCCGTGCTACAAAATCGTTGAGAGTTCTTCAGCCGCTCGCCGCATATCCAGGAAGAGCAGCCCTAACTTGGCCTGTTGCCGCGCTAAGACGGTGAGTACCGCTTCTTCTCCAACGGCGCGAAGGATGACGTACCCCCTCTCGCCTCTGACGTATACTTCATCTAACATCCCCCGCTTCAATTCTCCCGCGATGCGCTCGCCCAGCGAAAGCATTGCGGCCGACATTGCCGATACGCGGTCCTCTTCCACACTCTGCGGAAGAGAAGAGGCTATCGGAAGCCCATCCACGCTAATAATTGCGGCTGCCTCAATATCGGGGCTGCTGGTTTGGAGTTCACGTAGTCGCTCAACCATCCTCTCATTTCGAGACCTGTTTGCCATGCTTTCAGCCCTCCGCTATGGAATTGTTTCCTAATCATAAAGAAAGGTTATTTATGCGTTGAGGATAGACTAACTATTGAAAGGTTACCATAGGAATAGTACATTGTCAAGGCAACGTCCATGCGGCGCCAATCGCGCTCGTTGTTTTGACCCCTTGTACCCTGGTGAACCTGATTCTCCTTTTGCGTGCTATCTTATTTTACTTCAGGCTATTGGTTATATTTTAACCTGATTTCTCAGAATGGCAAAATAGGGAAATGTATCCGCTTGCCGAATTTGTCTCTGGCGATTCCCCATTTCTCACCGCAGAGCGCGCTGAGGCCGCAGAGGGATATGAAAAAGTTTTCTCCGCGCACTTTGCGATCTCTGCGGTGAATGAAGCCTCGCGCCTGGTGCAACAGGTGGGTAATCACCCGATTTGTCTGCATTGTTATTTGTGGCGAAGTATGTTATACTAACATCAATCAAGACTCGCTAGGCCGTTACTACGTTCAGTTCCGGGCTGAAGAGCCACATCACTTAAGTTCATGAGGAGTAGGAGAGTATGTCGAAGTCATTGTACGTTGGTAATTTGTCGTGGGGCGTTACCGAAGACAAAGTCCGCGAACTGTTCGAGCAGTACGGCCCCGTCTCGTCGATTCGGTGGATCACCGACCGCGAAACCGGGCGTTTTCGAGGCTTTTGTTTCGTCGAAATGGAGAACGCAGCCGCAGATAAAGCTGCTTCTGCGCTTAACAATTTCGAGCTTGACGGTCGTGCGTTGCGGGTGAACGAAGCCCAGGCGCGCGACGACCGGCGCGGCAGTGGTGGTGGTGGCGGCGGTGCTCGGCGTCGCAGCGGCAGTGGTGGATACCGCGACCGCGACGACCGGCGTTCTTCCTGGTAAGTTGTCACCGGTGTCTCCGAGCCGCTGAAATGGCACTGCCGTTTCAGCGGCTTTTGGCGTATGGTCGATGTTGTGGAGAGTGAAATGCGTTCCCTTGACTTGATCTGGCAACAAGCTCAAACGGGCGATCGCCTGGGCGCGAGAAAAGAGCTCGCCCGTTTTCTACGCGAACAACCCGCCAGTGTCCAGGGGTGGCTGCTGATGGCGACGCTGCTTGATGAACCGGCACAGCAAGCTGAGTGTTATCGTAGAGTCCTGCGCCTCGACCCGCAAAACCGCCGGGCATTGACGATGTTGCAGCAGCTAACATCGTCTGTCACATCATCTCCGGTAGAGGTGGCTGAGGCGCAGCCCTCCCCGCCCATATCCATCCCCGAGTTGTTTGAGTATACGACCGATGGCGAGATCGATGAGGAGCAGTTCGCTGCTTTGACCCGTGAGGACATGGCCGCATACGTGGTGCGTGAATTGGGCAACGGCGCGGACCGCAATACGCTGATCCGTCATATTTGTGAAACCGGTGATATGTCGTGGCCGGAGGCGGAGAGGTTTGTGGCACGGGTTGCGTTGGAAAACGAGCATGAGATCGCCAAACAGCAAAGTCCCCTGATGCTGGCGCTGGCTATAGGCACCCTGGTTGGTGGCGTGATTCTGTTTTTGGCCGGCGTGTATATGCTTGTCCTGTTTCTCAAGGGCGAGTTACTGATACGCCCGGATTTTGCCTTCTACGGCATTGTGACCGGTCTGGGGATGGTAGCTGGTGGTCTGATCGGCCTGGTGCGCACACTGAAGTCGTTGCGCGATGCAGGGGAGCAGTTATGATGGCGAAAGTGTTTTACGTGTTGCGGATGCTGGTCTACGTCGTTGTGCTGTTTGGCGTACTGCTATGGGCGTTGTACGGTTTGCCGGCCGCGGTACGCTATCGCATCACAGAGCAGTATGAATTTGCATCAGCCACTGAGTCCGGCGATATTGCCCTTGGAGTGCTCGTCCCCCAGAGCGGTCCCTATCAGCGTGTAAGCGCGGTAGACGTTACCTGGAACGGCGACATCGCCCGCGAAGGTGCGGCCCACGTGGACATCCTTAAGCTTTCGGGAACACTTCCGGCCGGGACGACCACAACGGCCACAATCACCTACGAAGTTATCCTTCCCCAAGGGAGACGGGTCTGGGAGGCGCCGGTAGAGGAGTTTCACCTTGCTCCGCAGGACAAAATCGAGAGCGATGCCGCGCCGATTGCCCAGTTGGCGGCGCTTTTGAGCGAACACAACGCTGCGACACGTAAAGATATATTTGCCATTTATAGCTTTGTCGCAGGGTACCTGTCCTGGCCTACGGAAGAAAGGGTCAACGTCACCCCGACCGCGATGGATGCGTTAACAAGCGGGGTGGGGGGCTGCGAGGATTTCGCCAACTTGATGGTCGCGTTATGTCGCGCGACCGGTGCGCCGGCGCAGGTCATCAGCGGCCTGTACTTTCCCGAAACACTATTGCCGTTTGTGGTGTATACTACGCCGTGGAATCATCCTGCCGGCGCGCATGCGTGGGTGGAATTTCACACCCCAGCGGGGTGGGAAATGGCCGATCCCAGTCACGCTTCGGCGTTGCTACCGCTGCGCTGGCGGGTGTTTGGCCGGAATGACGGGCGGCATCTTTCTTATGGCGAGGCTGCCGGCGAACTCGATGTCTACGCACGGATGCAGACCTGGGCGATGCAACATGGCGAGATGGTGGCGGCGATGTCGGCTCCGCTCAAGTTTGTGGCGACGGCCGGCGCTGCCGATGTGAGCGTCACGCCCACCGTCACCGTCCAAAAGCTTTGGGACGGTGTGTGGCTCAACTTTATCCTTGTCCTTGTCGTCACCGTCGTGCTGATTCGATCGCTCGAAAACCGCCTCACCAGACGAAGTAAATCGTCATCGGATTGAACGGATTTTAACGGATTGGGATTGGGTTGTCGACTAACGACTAACCGACTAATGACTACCCGACTAATGACTGTGGACTATTATTAGGGGGATAAGTGGCAGATAACGGACGTTTGGTTTTCCCATTTACTGCGATTGTGGATCAAGAGCGGATGAAGCGCGCGCTGATCCTCAACGCGATCAATTTCCGCATTGGCGGCGTACTGATTCGGGGCGAGCGCGGTACGGCGAAATCGACTGCGGCCCGTGCGCTGGCGGCGCTGCTGCCCGACATCGACGTGGTAGCCGGTGACGCCTTTGGCTGCGATCCCCACCAACCTGCGACATGGTGTACGAACTGTCGTGAACGCGCGGCACAAGGCGAAACGTTGCCATCCCACACACGGAAAGTGCCGTTTGTCGAGCTGCCCGTTGGCGCGACCGAGGACCGCGTGGTCGGCACCCTCGACATCGAACGCGCCATCCAGAAGGGCGAACGCCACTTCGAGCCGGGTGTGCTCGCGGCAGCCAACCGGGGCATCCTCTACGTGGATGAGGTCAACTTGCTCGATGATCACATCGTGGATGTGCTGTTGGACGCCGCCGCGATGGGCGTGAACACGGTGGAGCGCGAGGGCATCTCCTTCCAGCACCCGGCGCGCTTCATTCTGGTGGGAACGATGAACCCGGAGGAAGGCGACCTGCGCCCGCAGTTATTGGACCGCTTTGCGTTGTGTGTGGACGTGCAGGGCGTGCGGGACGCGCGGGCGCGCATGGCGATCATGGAGCGCAACCTGGCCTTCGAGCAGGACCCGGCAGGCTTCTACGAGGAGTGGCTGCCGCAGGAGATGGCGCTGGCGCAACGCATCGAGGAGGCGCGCTGCCTGCTGCCGGACGTGCGTTACACGCGCAACGATATGTTCACCATCGCCGAGATGATGGCAGGGTTGGGGGTGGACGGCCATCGCGCTGACCTGGTGATCCTCAAAACTGCTGTCGCGCACGCTGCGTGGGAAGCGCGCACGCAGCTCACCGACCGCGACATCATGTTGGCCGCCGAGCTGGCGCTGCCGCATCGTCTCAAGCGCAAGCCCTTCGACGAGGTGCAGACTTCCATCGCCGAATTGGACAAGATGGTAGCGTCCGCGCGCGGTAAAGCTGACGATGCGGAGATGGAACAGCAAGACACTTCTATGTACGGCGATGCTGCCGGGGAGGACCGGCAAAAAAAAGTGTAGAGGTTGAGGCGCAAGAAGGGGAGTCCCAGGAAGCCCCCGCGCCTCAACTGCAAGCCTACGCTCAAGATGTTCCTCAATGGCCCACCGATGGGACGTGGTGGGAGGGGGGCAAGTACATTCCGCCGGGGGAGATTTTCCAGACGCGCCGGTTGGAAGCGCCGGCGGACCGTCGTGTGCGTTCAACCGGCGGCAAGCGCAGCCGTACCCGCACGGATCGCAAACGCGGGCGGTACGTGAGCGCGCAACCTTCGCCGCGCGATCCCTCCGATCTGGCGTTCGATGCGACATTGCGCGCCGCAGCCCCCTTCCAGCGGCGGCGCGCGGTGGGGAGTCCTGCCGGTTCCCCGGCGTTGCACCTGCGCCCGGAGGATTATCAGCGCAAAGTGCGCGTGCGCCGCGCCGCCAATCTCATTATCTTCGTCGTGGATGCGTCATGGTCGATGGCGGTCTCGGAGCGGATGGAAGCCACGAAGGGCGCGATCCTCTCGCTGCTTACCGACGCCTATCAGCGCCGCGACCGCGTGGGGATGATCGTCTTCCAGAAAGACCGCGCCACGCTGGTGCTGCCGCCGACCAACAGCGTCGATCTGGCAAAGCAAATGCTGGTGAATATGCCCGTCGGCGGCAAGACGCCGTTGGCAGCGGGCCTGTGGCTGGCGCAGCATACCGTCGAGCAGGAATTGCGCCGCTACGCCGAACTGTTGCCGCTCCTGGTCATCCTTACCGACGGTGCGGGCAACGTCTCGATGGGCGATATGCCCCCCCAACTCGAAGCCTACCACATCGCCGAACAAATCGCCGAGAGCGACGTCAAATCCATCGTGGTCAATATGGAAAGCCCCGACTATGACAAGGGGCTGGCGCAGGCGTTGGCCGATCACCTGGGCGGCGTCTGCTACAACCTGGCCGCCCTGCACGCCGATTCCCTGCTGGCGATGGTACGCAATGAGTTAGTCTTGTAGTTGTGTAGTCGTGTAGTCGGATAGTCTGGGCGCCTTCAGGGAGAGAGTTTTTGGTTATCTTGTGTTGGTTGGGGGATTTATGCGGGCTTTGTCCGCTCTCTGTCATCCGTTTGTCACATATCAGTATTATAAAAAGACTAGCGACCACTCGACTGAGGACTACCAACTACGTGACTAAGGACTACCGACCACGTGACTACCGACTACCGACTACTCGACTGAGGACTACCGACCACGCGACTAAGGACTACTGACCACGCGACTAAGGACTACTGACCACGCGACTAAGGACTACCGACTACTCGACTACCGACTACTCGACTAAGGACTATCGACCACTCGACTACCGACTACCGACTACTCGACTAAGGACTACTCGATGTTGAGTCTCGTAAAGTCGTACCGGTAGTACTTTAACAAAGTCTCGCAAAGTCGTACCACCTTTCTGGCAAAAAGCGTGTATGCTAAGGGTAAACTGTGTCGCAAGCCCA
>JAIOAS010000030.1:0-25198 GCA_019873725.1 Chloroflexota bacterium
GATGTTCAAATATTGATCGGTGGGGAACGCGGCGGCGTACTGTGACGTGGTAATGGACGAGACCATCACGATGGGAATCTCACGCAGGTTGGGATCGTCAGAGATTTGCTGGGTGGTGTAGTAGCCGTCCAGTGGATTTGTCATCATCACGTCCATCAAGACCAGGTCGGGCCGGCTGGCGCGCATTTTTGCCAGGCACGCCTCACCGCTATCAGCCTCTTCGACTGCGTACCCGGCGCTTTCCAGAACCAGGCGGTTCGCCAGGACGATATCCGGATCATCATCTACGACAAGAATTGTTTTCTGGGTCATGTGCTCAATCCTCCGCTGTGTGAACGTGTAAGGTTTGTCTCCATTATGGCACAAAATTGTAGTCGTCAGGCATATATTGCACCGCAGAGAGCGCAGAGTCCGCAGAGATTCTATGAAATTCTCCGCGCTCCCAGCGAACTCAGCGGTGAAAATAACCCGGTCAGGATGTTCAGTATCTTGTTGACCAGTACAATTATGGCACAAAATGCGCAGAATGGCGAGTCTGCTAGACCAGCGGGCACGTGACGGTAAATGTCGTCCCCTGGCCCACGGCGCTCTTGAGCCGGATCATGCAGCCGTAGCGGGTGAGGATGTCCCTGGTAATCACCAGCCCCAGCCCGGTCCCTTCCTTGACCTCCGCTTTGGCATTGGGCGCGCGATAGAATTCCTCGAACAGATGCGGCTGTACCTCCTCTGGGATGCCGATGCCGGTGTCGCTGACGGTAAGCTGAGCCTGGCCCTCCACGGCCTGTACCCGCACTGTGACTTGCCCGCCCTCCGGCGTGTATTTGATGGCGTTTGAAATCAGGTTGTTGAACGCCCGGTCGAATTGCCCGGCAACGCCCATCACCATCAACGGTGTGGGGGATGTCTCCAGCGTCAGGGTGATGTGTTTCTCGTCCGCCGGGATAGCGTAGCGTTCCACTATCTGCGCCACAATGGGAACCAGATCGACCGGTTGGGGTGGCTCGTCCAGGCGCAGGCCGGCTTTGCCTGCCGCCAGGTCGAGCAAGTCATCGATCAGCGTTTGCAGGAAATCGGTGCGCCGCAGCGCGCGGGCGAGCATGTCCGCCTGCACTGCGGTGAGTGGGCCGGCATAGCCACCGGTGAGCGTGCGCAGCAGACTACGCACCACACCCACCGGCGAGCGTAACTCGTGCGTCACCGTGAGGATGAACTTGCGCTTGGCCTCGTCGAGGTTTTGCAGCGCGGCGTAAGCCAGCGCGTTTTCGATGGCGATGCTGCCGTGGTTGGCGACGGTGGCGAGGTAATCCTTGTCGTCGGCGCTGAAGCAGCGGGGTTTATCGCAGTACACACGAATAATGCCCAGCGGCCCATTGTGTCCGATCAGCGGCGCAGTCAACATCGCGTGGATGCCCTCGGCCAACGCCTCGGCAGGATATTGCAATCGCGTGTCGGTGGTGATGTCATCCACGGCGATGACCTTTCCGGCGAGAACTTCGCGCACCAGCGGGTTCTGCTCCACCAACAGACAGCCCTTCTGGAAGTACGCATCGCGCAGGCCGTAGGTGCTGGCGAGGCACAAACTCTGCCCTCCGGCTTCCAGCAGTCGGATTGTGCAGGCTTTCATCCCCATCACCTCGGCGGTGCTGCGCGTCAGGCGGTCGAGCACTTCTTGAAGTTCCAGCGTCGAGTTGACGGCCTGGGCGCTGGCATAGAGCGTGTGCAGGCGGTTGTAGGCGCGCTGCAAATCCTGGCCCAGGGCGATGATTTCCTCTTCTCGCTTACGCAGGCGGCTGGTGGTGCGGGTCGCCAGATAGACGGAGCCGATGACCGCGCTGGCGAAGAAAAACAACGCGCTGCTGACGTACAGCGGCTGATCATACAACCGGGTGGGCAGCAAGCCCTCAATGGGGACATGCGGAATCCATCCGCTGTATTCCAGTTCTGCCAGACCTACCATCAGGGCGATGGCCAATCCGGCGAACAGATAGGCTTCGCGCCCGGAGAGCAGGATTGTTGCCAGGATGATGTGGAAGAAGAAGTACAAGATGGCCGGGCTTTCGATCCCGCCGGAGTAGTGGATGAGCAGGGTGATGGCGATCCAATCGGCGGCGATCTGTGCCCGCGATTGTGCGCGCGCGGGGACGTTTGCGCCGCTTAAGTCGCACGTCAGGCGGTTGAGCCAGCGGGTGAACAGCACGTTGTAGCCCAGGATGCCGGCGCCGATGAGGGTCAGCGGCCAAACGGCCAGGCCCACTCCTAACCCCAGCCGCGCCAACCACGTCATCACGATTACACCCGCGCCCGCGATCCAACGTAGCTTGCACAGCCATTCGAGGCTGAGGCACAGCTCGTAGTCCACCGGCGCTTGATCGAGCCGGGCGGTGTGTTCAGGGAAAAACTTGGTCTCCATTGCTTTGTCTGATATTGAACCTTGTCAATGCGAGTGCGGTTTTGCTTCCCCTGACCCGCATAAACCGGCGCCAAACGGACACCGGGCGCTTGCCGGACACTCGTTGCGTGAGAATTTCGCTGGTTGGGCTTAAGTATAGCTCGTCCGGTGAGGAACGCAAACCTGGGCTTGCTATGAGGTGCGTTTCTATGTCAGGACGACATGGTGTCCTCTCGACAAAATACCACACTGGACTATCATAGAGATACAAACCGTGTTGGTCCACTTGGATCGAATTCTCTGACCGCCGGGCGCATGGAATCAGGAGGTGCATGATGAGCGATGAGGACAGAACCCGCGAGTCATTGCTGGCCGAAGTGCGGACATTGCGTCAGCGTGTCGCCGATCTGGAAGCGGCACGGATTTTGGCCGCGCAGCATTTTGAGGACCGGCTTGATGATTGGGTGGCGCATGTGCCGGTGGGCATTCATCTCTATGACTTGCATCCCGATGGCCGTCTGGTCTTTGCGGGCGCTAATCCCGCTGCCGACCACATCCTCGGTGTAGACAACGCGCAGTTTATCGGAAAAACCATCGAAGAGGCATTCCCCTACCTGGCTGAGAGTGAGGCGCCGGAACATTATCGTCAGGTCGCCGCTACCGGCATCTCCTGGAGTGCAGATCAGCTTGTCTATACGGACGAGCGAATTACCGGAGCTTTCCAGGTGTACGCTTTTCAGACCGGCGAGAACAGCATGGCGGCCATGTTCGTGGATGTCACCGCGCATGTCCGGGCTGAGCAGGCGCTCCAGGAGCATGTGGCTCAACTTACTGCGTTGATGGAGAATCTCCAACAAGGGGTGCTGTTTGAAAACGAAGCGCGTCGGGTGCTGTACACTAATCAGGCCTTCTGTGATTTGTTCGGCATTCCTTCCCCTGCGATGATAATCGGTGCGGACTGCGCTGCCGCTGCGGAGATGTCAAAATCCTTGTTCAGCGACCCCGAAGGCTTTGTGCAAAGTATCGAGATGCGCCTGGCGGCTCAGCAGGTTGTGCATAATGAAACCTTGACCCTGGTCGACGGGCGTGTGTGGGAGCGCGATTACGTGCCGATTACGTTGGGTGAGGAACGTCACGGTCATTTGTGGTTGTACCGCGATGTGACCGAACGGATGCAAGCGCAAGAAGCGTTGCAGTTTAATACAGAACGGATAGAGGCACTGTTCCATTTGAATCAGATGCGTGACGCTTCGCTGGAGGCTATTGCAGATTTTGCTTTGGAAGCCGCCGTGCGCCTGACCGGTAGCAAGATTGGCTACCTGGCGTTTGTAAATGAAGATGAAAGCATCCTGACGATGTATGCGTGGTCGAAAGCGGTGATGCAGGAATGTACGATCGCCGACAAACCGCTGGTTTATCCGCTGGAAACGACGGGGCTATGGGGTGAAGCCGTGCGCCAACGCCGCCCTATCATCACCAACGACTACGCCGCGCCCAATCCCTGGAAGAAAGGTTATCCTGAGGGCCACGTGGCGCTGCGTCGTCATGTCAATGTCCCGATTTTCTCCGGCGATCATATTGTGATTGTAGCCGGTGTGGCAAACAAACCGTATGATTATGACGACACGGATGTCCGTCAACTGACCCTGTTGATGGAGGGGGTGTGGCAGTTGATCGAGCATCGCCGAACCGAAGAGGCACTGCGTGTCAGCCTGGAGAAATATCGCGTTTTGTTCGAGTCGTTCCCTTTGGGGATTACGATCACCGATAACTATGGGCACATTCTGGAGGCCAACCGGGCTTCTGAACGGTTGCTTGGCTTGCCGGTGCACAGGCACAGCGAGCGCACCATTGATGATCCGGAATGGCATGTCATCCGGCTCGATGGCTCCCTTATGCCAGGCGACGAGTTTGCCAGCGTGCGCGCGCTGCGCGAGAAGCGGCTGGTCGAGAATGTCAAGATGGGCATTGTCAAAGATAGCGGTGAGGTTACCTGGATCAATGTGACCGCTGCGCCCATCCCACTTGAAGGGTACGGCGTGGCTGTAGCATACGGTGATATCACGGCCCAGATCCAGTCTGAAAATGATCTACGGCGGGAACGTGATCTGTCACAGGCGTTGGTTGAAGCCGCAGCGATCCTCAGCCGTTCTCTGGACCCCGATGAGGTTTTGGATCATTTGTTAGAGCAGGTCAGCCGCATCATTTCCTGCGATGCGGTCAATGTGATGCTGATCGACGAACAGCGCCGTGTGCACGTGGTACGGTCGCGGGGTTACGAGCGTTTTGGTGTCGCAGCGGCAGTCGCGAAAACCGTTTTTGACCTGGATGACGTCGCCAATCTGCGGCAGATGGCTGAAACGGGCGAACCCCTGGTGATTCCCGACATAACGTTGTACCCTGGCTGGCTGCATACACCGGAATCTGCGTGGTTGCGATCGTTTGCCGGTGCACCGATCATTGTGCGGGATGCCGTTATTGGTTTTTTGAACATCGATAGCGCAACCCCGAACTTCTTCACGCCTGCTCACGCGGTTACACTGCGTTCCTTTTCTTACCATGCCGCGATTGCCCTGGAAAACGCGCGGCTCTATCAGCAGGTGCAGCAAGAACTGGCCGCTCGCAAACAGATTGAGGCGGCGCTACGGGAAAGCGAAGCCTATTTCCATGCGTTGTTCGATCAAGCCAGCGATGCCATCTTTATTCAGGATTTGAACGACGCGATTGTCGATGTGAACCGCCGGGCCTGTGCTATGCTTGGCTATACGCGCGAGGCGCTGCTGCAATTGACCGTGCCCGATCTGCAAGCGCCGGAGCGCCGCGGTGTTTTGGGGCAAGTGATCAAAAATGAACTTGCGCGACATGGCGGTCAACCTTTTGAAAGCGTCGACATACGCCGAGATGGTAAACGCGTGCCGGTCGAAGTCACCACCTCGCTGTTGCGGGTGGGTGAGCGTGACCTGGCCCTTTCTATCGTGCGCGATATCACCGAGCGTAAAGAAATGGAAGAACGCCTGCGCCGCCAGGAACGTCTGGCCGCCATCGGCCAACTGGCCGCGGGCATCGCGCACGACTTTCGCAACTTGCTGACCACCATCATCCTCTATGCGCAGTTGGGGTTGCGCACTCCAGGCGTGCCCTCTGCTCTCACCTCGAGTCTGGAAACCGTGATCGGTGAGGCGCGCAAGGCCTCCAATCTGGTGCAACAAATCCTCGATTTTAGCAGCCGTTCGTTGATTGAACGGCAGTCGCTGGACCTGGCAGCTTTCGTCACAGACGTGATCGCCATTCTCCGCCGAACCATCCCTGAAAACATTGACATCACGCTGGAAGTGGGAGCGGGGAAGTTCATTGTCGAGGCGGATGCTGGACGTATTCAGCAAGTGCTGACCAACCTGGCGCTCAACGCGCGCGACGCTATGCCGGGCGGCGGGATACTGCGCATCGGCTTGCATTACCTTCATTTGCGACCTGGTGTACCGCCTCCCCTCCCGGAGATGGAAAGCGTCATTCAGAATCTTAAGGGCGGTGTTGCTCCTGCAACCTGGGTCTGTTTGAGTGTTGCCGATACCGGCATTGGGATGACGGATGCGGTGCGCGCGCATTTGTTCGAACCATTCTTCACGACCAAAGAGGTGGGGAAAGGCGCTGGCCTGGGCCTGGCGCAAGTTTATGGTATCGTGCGTCTCCATGAGGGCTATGTGGGGGTGGACACGGAGATAGGCAAGGGGACGACGTTCCGCATTTATCTGCCGGCAGCAGAGACGGAGGTTGAAGAGGTTGCCGAAGAGAGCGCGGCTGCGCCGTCGGGACACGGCGAAACCCTGTTGTTGGTGGAGGATCATCCACACTTACGGGCTGCGGGGGAGAGTATTCTGGAGGAATTGGGCTATCGCGTGATCACGGCGTCCAATGGCAGGGAAGCGTTGGCCGTGTTTCAGGCGAATCCCGCCATTGCGTTGGTGATTACCGATTTGGTGATGCCCGAAATGGGAGGCGAGACGCTTGTGCATGAACTCAAACGCCTGGTTCCCACCTGTAGGGTGCTGGCGATTACGGGGTATACGATGCAGGCCAGTGTGCGGACGTTGAAGGATGCCGGTTTCTTCGACGTGGTTCACAAACCCTTCGACGCCGATACCCTGGCTCGGGTGATCCATCGGGCTTTGACGGAGGAATGAGTCTGCGGGGCCTGGTGGCTTATGTCGAACACGCGGGCTGCACGATTCACGACGTGCCAAGACTTTGGCAGTCTCTTGGAAGCGGGTGAGGGGATTCGAACCCCTGACATCAGGCTTGGGAAGCATGCGTTCTACCACTGAACTACACCCGCACTTACAGGAAGAATTATAGCATAAGGCATCAGCTTGGCAAGTCCCAGAGCAATGGAGGTTGTTTTCCTACAGGGTGTATGTTACAATGAAGACAGTTATCTGAGGACGCAGCATGGTGCGCGATTGAGCGTGTACAGGAAGCCGATATGCCCAAGAAGAAACCGAATCATAAATCTGAGGCGTCGAACGGTGCGCCGCCTGCCATCGACTGGAACAATCCGAGCCTGTACTTCAACCGTGAGTTGAGCTTCCTCCTGCTGAATTTGCGGGTGCTGGAAGAAGCGTTGGATGAACGCCACCCGCTGTTGGAACGTGTAAAGTTTCTCTCGATTTACTCCAACAACCTCGATGAATTCTTCATGATCCGCGTCTCCGGGTTGTACCGGCAATTGCGGGCCGGTGTGGTGGAGACGCCGCCCGACGGCATGACCCCCGCCGCGCAACTGTCCGCCATCCGCCGCGAAATCCTGCCGCCCTTGACTACGCAGATGAACTGCTGGCAGACCGACCTGCTCCCCAAACTCGACGCCGAGGGCATTCACGTTTTGAGCTACGCCGACCTCAAGGGCAAACAGCGCAAGTTGATGCGCCGTTACTTTGAACAGGAGATCTTCCCGGTTTTAACACCGCTGGCGTTCGATCCGGGGCATCCTTTCCCACATATCTCCAACCTCAGCATGAACCTGGCCGTTGTCGTGCGCGACCCCGTGCATGGCGAACGGTTCGCCCGTTTGAAAATTCCGCCGGTGTTTCCGCGCCTGCTGCGCATTCCAACGGAAGAAAAGGCCGACAAGTACGATCCGCTCGGCTTGAAGTCGGTGCAGGACACCAACTTCGTGTGGATTGAGGAAGTCGTGAGCGCCAACCTGGACTTGCTTTTCGCGGGGGTGGAAATCGTGGCGGCATATCCCTTCCGCGTCACGCGCGATGCAGACCTGGAAATCGAGGAGGACGAGGCATCCGACCTTCTGGAAACCATCGAAGAAAGTGTGGAACGGCGGCAATTCGGATTGGTGGTGCGGCTGGAAGTCGATAAACACATGCCCAAGCACATCCGCGACATCCTGTCGAAAAATCTTGGAATTCCCCCCTACCTGGTCTATACGGCTGACGGTCCAATCGGCCTGGCGAACATTATGGAACTGCTGGCCGTGGATCGCCCGGATTTGAAGGATACGCCGTTTGTGCCAAACATCCCGCGCGCTTTTGCCGGCGATGAAAGCATCTTTGCCGCCATCCGCCGCCGGGGGAACATCCTTCTTTATCATCCTTACGACAGCTTCGCGCCGGTGGTGGACTTCTTGCAGCAGGCTGCGCTCGATCCGCAGGTGTTGGCGATCAAGCAGACGTTGTATCGGGTAGGGGCGAATGCGCCGGTGGTCGATGCGCTGCTCAAGGCGCGGGAGTATGGCAAACAAGTGGCGGTGCTGGTCGAGCTGAAAGCCCGCTTCGACGAGGAGAACAACATCACCTGGGCGCGCGCACTGGAGCGGGCGGGCGTCCACGTGATCTATGGTCTGGTGGGACTGAAGACGCACGCCAAGGTTTGCATGGTCGTGCGCCGCGAGCCGGACGGCATGAAGTTCTACGTTCACCTGTCAACGGGCAATTACAACGCGGTGACGGCCCGCATCTACACGGACCTCGGCTACTTCACGACGGACCCCGATATTGCCGCCGATGTCGCCGATTTGTTCAATGCGCTGACAGGCTATTCGCGTCGGGATGGGTATCGCAAACTCCTCGTCGCACCAGGGATGATGCGCCAGGCCATTCTGGAGCGCATCGAGCGTGAGGTCAAAATCCACCAGGAGAAGGGCAACGGTCGCCTGGCGTTCAAAATGAACCAACTTGTGGACAAGGCGTGCATTGTGGCTTTGTACAAAGCCTCACAGGCCGGCGTGCAGATCGATTTGCAGGTACGCGGCATCTGCTGCCTGCGACCGGGTGTGCCGGGGATCAGCGACAATATCCGCGTGACTTCCATTGTGGGGCGTTTCCTCGAACACTCGCGCATCTTCTACTTCCACAACGATGGCGATGAGGAAATCCTGTTGGGCAGCGCCGACCTGATGCCGCGCAACCTCGACCGGCGCGTGGAGACGCTCTTCCCGGTAGAAGATCCCCAAATCCGTGCGGCGCTGCGCGACACTATCCTGGAAGTTCACTTGCGTGACAATATGCAGGCCCGCGTGTTGATGCCGGAAGGGGATTACAAACGGGTTGTTCCTCAAGCAGGTGAGGAAGAGATCAATTCACAGCTCTGGATGATCGCCCACCGGGGCATCTGGAACGCCGGAGAGTGATGCAGTTTCAGCGGGCTCCGCAGCGGCTACCTGGAGGCTTTTCAGGAGATCGGCAGGCTGGTAGTTCAATTCCCGCGTGAGCAATCCCACCAATGTTTGCACGACTTTGACCCGCGCATAATGTTTGTCGTTGCTCTCGATGATGGTCCAGGGCGCGGGTACGGTGCTGGTCCGCAGTAGCATATCCTCGACGGCTTCTTCATAAAGCTCCCACTGGATGTGTTGCCGCTCGCTTTCTTGTGTGGCTTTCCAAAGCTTGTTGCCGGCTTTGGCGCGCGCTTCAAAGCGGCGCAATTGCTCTTCGGGGCTGATGTGCAACCAAAACTTGGCGATGATGATGCCAAAGTCCACCAGATGCCGCTCGAACTCGTTGATCTCACGGTAGGCGCGGCGCCACACGCTGCGGGGATGAATGCCTTGCACGCGCTCATCCAACACCCGCCCGTACCAACTGTGATTGAAGATCAGGATTTGCTTCTTGTCGGGGGGAATCAGACAGCGCCAAAAGCGCCACAGGTAATGATGGGCGCGTTCGTCCTCTGTGGGAGGGCCAATGGTGTATACCTCGTAGCCGCGCGGATCCAGTTGCTGCACCACGCGCTTGATGGTGCTGCTTTTTCCGGCGCCATCCAATCCTTCGAAAAGTACAACCATCGACCGTTTGCTCAGGTAAAGTTGGTAGGCTAACTGGCGCAATTGCAATTGCGCGCGCAGCACTTCCTTTTTGTAAGCCTTACGGGACAGGCTGTGGCTCAGATCGATGGCCTGTAGCATGGATTATTCCCTTTGTTCGTCTGCAGAGGGCAGATACCCCTGCCCGTCTCGTGGGGCCGGCTCGTCACCGGCGTCTTCCGCCGGCAGGCTGACCCCACGCGCTTCGAGCGCACGTTCGATCCGCGCGATGACGGTCTCGAAGACCGTGATGCATGCCCACCGGAAATCCGTCGCGGCGATGATCGTCCAGGGCGCACAGGGCACATCGGTACGCTTGAGCATCTCTTCGATGGCGGTGACGTAGGTGCCATAACGCCGGTGCCGTTCCCAATGTTCCGGCCGGACGCGCCAGTTCGACAATGGATCGCTTTCCAATGCAGTGAGACGGCGCGCCTGTTCTTCCTGGCTGAGGTGAAAGAAAAGCTTGATGATGGTGTAGCCGTCATCGGCCAATGTACGCTCGAAGTTAGTGATGTCGCGGTAGGCTTTGGACAAGTCTTGTTTAGAGAGGCCGTTTTCGACGCGCTCTCGCAGCACACGCTCATACCAGCTATGATAGAAGATCGCCATTTCGCCATAGCGCGGAATTTTGAGCCAGAAGCGCCACAGCCACGGCATGAATGTTTCGTAAGTGCGGGGCGGCTGAATTTCGTGGATGGTGAGGCCACGCGGGTCCAGTTGTTGGGTCAAGGTCTTTTGCACGTCGCCTTTGCCCGCTGCATCCCACCCTTCAAAAATCACAATCACGGGCAGATTGGCGTTCATGCACGCCCGCTGCAGGGTGTAAAGACGGCGTTGCAGCTTGGGACGTCGCGCTTTGTAGACGCTTTTGCGCAGCTTTTGCTCCAGGTCTACGGTTTCCAGCATGGCTTTTCTTTGCGGCTTGCGCTGTAATCCTGTCGGCAGATTAAGCAGATTGAGCAGATTTTCTGTCTGGTGAAAGGGAAAATCTGCTCAATCTGCTGAAAAACGAGTTGTGTTACAGATTGTTGACGGCGGCTTTGAGCGCCTCGGTCACGGCATCGATGTCCTGATTGCCGTCGATGTCGACGAGCACGCCGGTGTTTTTATAGTAGCCGATCAGCGGGCTGGTCTGCTCCCAATAGACCTTGAGGCGGTTCTGCACGGTCGTTTCGTTGTCGTCGTCGCGTTGGTACAGCTCACCGCCATCTTTATCGCAGACGCCCGCCACCTTCGGCGGGTTGAACTTGATGTGATACGGCTCGCCGCAGGTGCGGCACAGCCGCCGTCCGGTCACCCGCTCGACCAGCACTTCATCGGGCACGATGATATTGAGCACGCCGTTGATGGCGACGCCTTTTTCCGCCAGGGCCTTATCCAGTGCGGCGGCCTGCGCCAGCGTGCGGGGGAAGCCGTCGAGCAGGGCGCCTGCCGCGCAGTCTGGGCGGCTCAGACGATCCAGCACCATCGCAATCGTGATATCGTCGGGCACGAGTGCTCCGCGATCCATGTACGCCTTGGCCTGCAGGCCCAACTCCGTCTCATTCTTGAGATTGTAGCGGAACAGGTCGCCACTGGCGACGTGGGGCAGGTTCAGGTGTTCACTCAGGCGGGCGGCTTGCGTACCTTTTCCGGCGGCGGGTGGTCCGAGCAAAATGACGAATTTCGGCTTTTGGGTCATAAGTTTCTCCTTGTCGATCTGAAATGTGATTTTATGACAGCGCGGTGATGGCGCTGGCAATCAACGCGGTGAAATGAGTGCGCTGGTGATGGGCATCCTCGTAGCGCGCCCAGGCTTCAGGGAAGGTGCGCACCAGACGGCGGCTCTCGGTCTGCCGGAATTCCAGATACGCTGCCACGTCCGGCTCGTTGATCGGCGTGGGTGTCCAGCGCAACCATTCCCCCGTCGGACGCTGCCACGTTCCCCAGGTGAGAACGTTGTGCAGATGTTCGCAGGCGACGACGGCGTCCTGGAGCGCACCCAGATGATCCTGGAGGACCTTGAGTTCACCGATGGCCTGCTCGACCTCCGGTCCCAATACCTCACGGAAGTATTCCAGCGTATAGCGCAGATATTTGGTGACGATGCGCATCCGGTGGTAATCGGTCAGATTGGCGTCGGGTTGGTCGAGCCGGGTTTTGCTGGCATAAAATTCAACCAGCCGTGTGGCGATCAAGTCAGGGACGGCAATAGCGACGGCCGGTGCGTTACTCTTTGCCGAAGGAGGTATTGGGATTTCCAGGTACGCTGCAAAAGCGTCTTTGAACCGGGCATAATGCTCACTATCCAGGTATTTCAGCAACTTCGACCGCGCGCGGGCATATTCGGCATCCCAGGCAGTCATCAGCAGGGTCAGATCGGGCGGCGGACTTTTGGCGAACGCGCCCAAATATGCCTGCGCCTTTTCTCGAAAAACGTCCATGTCGCGGACACGGCCTAGCACGCGTCCGGCACGTTTGAGTTCCTTCAGATAAGGGGCGGTTACTTCAGCATCGATGGCCTCCGCGAGTACGAAAAATGCGGTGCGCATCCGCCGGATCGCCACGCGCATATCGTGCAGGGCCTCAATGTCGCCCCCGCTGCGCGTCCCGGCCTCACTGTCCATCATCTGCCGCAGGTGAAAGCGCAGAGTCTTGCGCGCAGCCTCGGCCATAGAATCGCTGGCGACAATGCCCGGCTTGTCAACGGATGGGGCGAAACCGGTGGGCGCTAACTCTGTTCGCTTTGGAGGGGGCGGAATGTCTTGCGCATCGAGGGCGGCCAGCGCCCGTTCGAATTTGGAGCGCGACTCCGGCTTTAGCCCCGGAAATTGCGCCAGTTTCTCGAGGATAGCCGCAAGGTCATATTCCGTTCCCGCGCCTTTGAGTTCGACCTCTAGCTCGTGATACACTTGACCGTAACTTTTTACGGTGTCGAGGCTGAGTTCGGCGACCAGGCGCTGCGCGTAAAGGACGTCGCGGACCACACGGCGTTGTTCGAGGTGGAGCAGGGGTTGCAGCCGCATCAGGGGATTCATCAACGCAAGGACGCGCTGCCGTGCGGCACTGTCGGGCCATTGCTCCGGCGGGATATCGATCCGGGCCAGCAGTGCTTCGACCTCTTCCCGGCGGTGGATGGCGCCTTCGGCACCGTGCAGCGACTTCAGGGAGATCACCGCGCAGCCGTCCTGCTCCCTTTGACGGCAGGCATAACCCGACCGCAGCAGGCTGCGATCGGGCGTATCCAGATATGTGTCACGCAAGTCCTCCACGCGCGGGGCCGAGATTGAGAACCCCCCCAGGCGTTCCATACTTTGCAGATCCTGGTAGGTCTGCGTGTCTTGTATGATAAATTTCGCTTCGACTTCCATGGGCGTTCCTGACCTGAATAACCTGGAACTATAAAACACCCTCGATGTTCGTCCTTGCCCTTATCACCACGGTATCCGGCGGGCAAGAACTGGCGGAGCCCTAACCTGGAAGGTAAGGTTACGAGGCTACATCTCCATTATACGGATTTCTGTGATAGTCACAAGTTAGATGCTCGCTGCTTGAAGCTGGAAGCTTGATACCGGTATGGAACATCCACGGAATGGAAAATCGGGTATACTGTGTGGTTATGCATGAGATACTTGTCAAGCTCGCCGCAGGCATTGGGTTGACTGGTGACACGGCGCGGGATGTGGTCGCATTCTTGAAATACCACGATTGCCCGCAGACGGCGATTCACAGCGCGGCGGTCGCGGCAGAAGCACAGCGGATTGCTGCTGCGGTGGGCGTGGAGCCGATGCGCGCGGCCCAGGCGGGATGGCTGCACGATGTCAGCGCCGTCATCCCGGCGGTGGAGCGCGTGACTGCGGCGGAGGCGTTGGACATTTCCGTGCTGGCTGAGGAGCGCGCGCTGCCGATGATCTTGCATCAGAAGCTCTCGGTCGTTGTGGCGCGTGATCTTTTTGGTGTGACCGATGCTGCCGTGCTGAGCGCCATCGGCTGCCACACGACGCTCAAAGCGGAGGCTTCAGTGCTGGACAAGGTGCTTTTCGTGGCGGACAAGCTGGCGTGGGATCAACCCGGCGAACCGCCATACTGCGATGCTCTGCAGGCGGCGCTGGCCCGCTCGCTGGATGCGGCGGTGTGCGTCTATTTGCGCTATCTGTGGGAACGTCGCACATCGCTGGCGGTCGTTCACCCGTGGCTGGCAGCGGCGCACGCGCACTTTTGTAGCACACAAGGTCTGTCAACGGATTGTAGATAGTCCTGATTACTAAATCAAGGACTACAGGACTACAAGACTAACGACTACAAGACTATTTCAGGAGATGCTCAATGACAGAAACAGCTATTCGCGTAGTCGTGGTAGTTTCGGCAGGGCAGGAGTGGGACGTAGTGCGCGAATGGTTCGGGCATAACGGTCTATTCCTTTCCCCCTATGGTGAATGGTGTAGCGCGCCGGTCGATGTCGCCGGCCGCGTGGAGCCGGTGATCTTCTTCCACGAGGGGTGGGGCAAGATTGCAGCGGCGGCGGGGACGCAGTACGTGATCGACCGCTGGCAGCCGGAACTTATTGTCAACCTGGGGACCTGCGGTGGCTTTGAGGGGGCAATCGCGCGTGAGACGGTCGTGCTGGCCGAACGCACGCTCGTCTACGACATCATCGAGCAGATGGGCGATCCAGAGGCGGCGCTGCGGCACTACGCGACCGACCTGGATTTGTCGTGGTTGGCGGAACCTTATCCGATGCCGGTACAGCGCGGTTTGTTGCTCTCTGCTGACCGCGATTTGGTGGCGGAGGAAGTGCCGGTATTGCGCGCGCGTTTCGGCGCGGCCGCCGGCGACTGGGAATCCGGGGCGATTGCCTATGTCGCGGCGCGGAATGGCGTGCGTTGCTTGATCCTGCGCGGCGTCACCGATTTGGTCGGCGCCGACGGCGGGGAAGCCTACGATGGCTCCGTCGATTTCTTCCGCCGGCAAGCCCGCATCGTCATGCTGCGTTTGCTCGACGCGCTGCCCGATTGGTTGGCGTGCGTATGTTGGTAAGGATGCAAGAGGCAAGATGCAGGATTTCTGTTCTTGCTTCTTGCTCCTTGCTCCTTTGATTAGACCTTTTGCAGCACGAAACTTTTGTAAACGACGGCTCCGCTCTGGAACCTTTTGTAAATCTCCGCCCCTTTGATGCCGGCAAATTCCTGGATCAGCTTGATCAACAACTTTGGCGCGCCGCGGCGGATGTGCGCGATGCGGCGTTCGTGGTCGGCGTCCAGGGCCTTGATCACGTTGGCGGTGATGTTTTTCTGTCTGATGGGCTGCAGCGCGGCGTGCGCAAGCTGCTCGTCCAGTTCGTCGATGCGCTCACGGGGGCGGAAATCGGCGAAGAGAAAGTGCCCGCCGGGCTTGAGCACGCGCCTGACCTGCGCGAGGAAGGCGGTCATTGAGCCATAGCAGTGTGAGGACTCGACGTTCACGACCGCATCGAAGCTTTCATCGTCGAATGGCAAATGCTCGGCGTCGCCCGGCACAAAACTCAGGCCTTCGACGTGATAATATTGTCGGCAGAGACTCACGGCTCTGTCCGAAAAATCCACGCCGATCATCCACGCCGGGCCGAGGTAGCGTTTGATGTAATCCGCGCCGCCGCCGCGCCCACTGCCCACTTCCAGCACCTTCAGTCCGCGCAGATCGACCGCGCTGACGACGTGGTGGTAAAGCTGGATGCAGTAGCGGTTGATTTCGTCATCACTTTGTAAGAGGGGGGCTTCGGCGGCATCCTCCGGTGCGTAGCCGAAATTCATAAACGACCAATCGCGCTTTTGATAATACCGGGCCATAAACTGGTACATCTGCTTGCGCGTAGCCTTTCTGAATTTGGGGAAGGCATGACACATATTCATATACAGTTTTGCTAACATCAATTTCCTCGCTGACCATCAAACTAACGCCGTCACGACTATGATTAAGTTGTTCCTCAATAACGTCTGACGATCCCCTTGGAGCATTTTTGGACCTACTGAGTCTATTAGTAACTTTCTGCGCCGGCCATCATCAGCGCGAACCACAGGCACGCCCCTATGGATGCTAGAACGATCATCACGATAACGACGGCGCCCGCCCCGATGCCAAGCCATGACCAAAGTTGGGTGCGTTCTTTGTTGACGGCTTCGCGCGCCGAGACAACTCCCACCAGACCAAGCAGCAGGGGGATGAACGGCAGGCAATAGTACCCCATATTGCACGTGAGGCACGAAAACAGCACCAGCGCACCGGTGCCGAGCGCCCCCAGGGCGGCCAGGTCGTAGGTGTTGCCCATAAAGGTGACGGTACGCCGTCCGGGAAGACCTTTTGCCGGGTCGTAGTCCTCCCCGTGTTCAGCACGCATTTGTTCGACAAAAGCATTCTGGGTCATCGCAAAACCTCCTTTGAGAGTTGTAACTTGTCAGGCTTGTGGTGCGCGTTGGCGACGCGCGTTACACTGCCAGGATCAAGCGCGTGCGTGTGCAGCGGCGGGGCGCATCGTTCAGATCGAGTGCCTTCAGCACTTCATCTGGGCGGCCGGTTGCGCCAGGACGAGCATACACGCGCATCCACAGGCCAGTCCAGGGAGCAGGTGCGTCTTCGAGGCGCAGTTCCTCGACCAACGGGCGTAGATTGTACGTCTTGCCGCGATATTTGCGCCCGCGTTTTGCCAGCGCGAGCGTGTCGCTGTGCAGAAAATCTGTGACGGCAGATTGTACGATCTGCGGATCGACATCGCGCAGCCACACGCGATACTCGGCGGCGACGAGTTGTTCGGAAAGCGCGGCCTCGTCTTCCGGCACGGCGCGCACATCGATAACCGACAAGTCGGGCGGAACCACATCCGTCAGGGCTGTCCGCATCCTCTGCGGGTCTACCGGCGCTTCGAGCCATACATCCAACAAATCCGCCTCGCTGCCACAACCCACCGGCAACGGCGCGGCGAAGTGCAGCCTGGGCCGTGGGTTGTAGCCCTGGCTGTACTTGAGCGGCAGCCGCGCCCGGCGCAAGCTGCGCTCCCAAATTTTGCCCAATTCCAGTACAGAGACGTAGGCCAACGTCCGCTGCGTCGCAAACGTGAGGCGATAACGCGGATTTTGGATTTCAGATTTCAGATTTTGGATTTCAGATTTTGGATTTTGGATTGAGCATTCGCAATCCGTAATTTGCAATTCACCATTCATACGCTTTACTCTTTACGCTTTACTCTTTACTCCCCCCCCCTGCTCCGGGCACTCCCATTCCGCCGTCCACATTCCTGGATAGTTGACCAGGATGCCGCAGGCGTGGCAGCTCTCGCGGCAATCACCCAGCAGCTCGCCGGCCTGGCTGCGGCGGTAATCCCGCAGGAAGAAGCGCTTTTCGACGCCACTGTGCAGATGATCCCAGGGCAGCGGCTCATCTGTGGCGCGGGGGCGATACAGGGCGGCGTCCACATCGAAGCCGGTTTCGGCGAAAGCGCGCTCCCACGCTTCCAGGTTGCGCCATTCATCCCAGGCATCGAAGCGCGCGCCGTTGCGCCACGCCGCTTCGACGACGGCGTTCAAGCGCCGGTCGCCGCGGGCCAGCAGCGCTTCGAGGCGCGTGCTGCCGTATTGGTTCCACGAGAGGCGCAGACCGCGCCCGCGCAACCGTTCGCGCAGCAAGCTTTGCCGCCGTTCGACGGTGTAGCGGTCGGCCAAAGCTGCCCACTGAAACGTCGTGTGCGGTTTGGGGACGAAGGTACTCACACTGACGTGCACTTCCGTCTTGCGTCCGCCGATGTCCAGCCCCAGGCGGCGGACGCGGTGCGCCAGATCGATGATGGCCTCGATGTCCTCGTCCGTTTCACCGGGCAGGCCGAGCATGAAGTAGAGCTTGAGCGTGCGCCAGCCGCGTCTGAAAACCTCCTCCGCGACGGCAAGCAAATCCGCAGTGGCGATGTCCTTGTTGATGCGGCGGCGCAGCGCATCGCTGCCCGCTTCCGGCGCAAAGGTAAACCCGGAACGGCGGCCCTGTGAGAGCATATCCGCCAAATCTACCGAGAACGACTCGATGCGCAAGCTCGGCAGTGAGATGGAAAGGTGGCGACCGGCGAAACGCTCCAGCAACGCCTCGAGCAACGGCTTGATTTCGCTGTGGTCGGCGGAGGAGAGCGAGAGCAGGGCGACCTCTTCGTAGCCAGTGGCGTCCAGGATGGCGGCGACGCTCTCGACGATTTCGGCGGCGGGGCGCTCACGCACGGGCCGGGTGATCGACCCGGCCTGGCAGAAGCGACAGCCGCGTGTGCAGCCGCGTTGGATTTCGACCACAGCGCGGTTGTGTGTTACCTCCACGTTGGGCACAAGTTGGCGGATGGGGGTAGGGGGCAGGGTGGGCAGCAGGCGCTTGAGGATGCGGGCAGGCGCGGCGGGATCGGTGGGGACCACTGCGCCGAACTCGCCGGTGGCCTGGTAGAAACGTGGGATGTACAGTCCCGGCACGTCAAGCAGCGCGCGCAGTTGATCCTCACGGGGTAAATGCCGGTGCGCCTGCCATGTGTCGATCAATTCGAGCAAAACCGCTTCTGCTTCGCCGATCACGAATACATCGAAGAAGTCCGCGACCGGCTCCGGGTTGAATGTCCCGTGCCCTCCGCCGATGATGAGCGGATGCGTCGCGTCGCGGTCGGCGGCGCGCAGGGGGATGCCGGCCAGGTCAAGCAGTTCCAGGATGTTGGTGTAGAGTTGCTCGTAAGCCGTGCTGATCGCCAGAATGTCGAAAGCGGCAACCGGGCGGTAGCTTTCCAACGTGTAAAGCGGCAAGCTCGCCTGGCGCATCTGGGCGATCATGTCCGGCGCAGGCAAATAGGCGCGTTCCGCCAGAACCTCAGGGCGGGCATTGAGCAGTTCGTAGAAGATGGCGAGCGCGAAGTTGGACATCCCCAGGTCGTAGATGTCGGGGAAGGCCAGGCACATGTGAAGGGCGGTGGTCTCCCAGGGCTTGTGGATGGCGTTATATTCGCCGCCGACGTAGCGTCCGGGTTTTTGGACGCGGTGCAGCAAGGCTTCGATGGCTTCCCACGGGATAGGCTGGATGGTGGTCACACTGAACCTTTAGCCGCTGTTGACATCGCGCACAATTTTGACCCAGACCATGCGCCGGCGCGGGCCGTCGAATTCGGCCAGGAAGACGCCCTGCCATTGTCCCAGGGCCAGTCGGCGCTCTTGCACGAAGATGAAATGGTCGCTGCCGAGGAGCACGGATTTGATGTGCGCCGTGGAATTGCCCTCGCTGTGGCGATAGGGCAGGCTTTCCGGCGCGATGCGTTCCAGCAGCATGGCGATGTCACGTTCGACGTCTGGGTCCCAGTTCTCGTTGAGGACGATGCCCGCCGTGGTATGCGGGCAGTAGATGAAGCACATGCCCTCCTCAACATCAGTGTCCTGGACGACCTGCCGTATTTCGGCAGTGATGTCGATGAAATCGATCTTCGCGCGCGTCGGAATTTCTATTTTTCTGAACATAGCACCTCTTCATCCCCCCCTTAATCCCCCCCGATGGGGGGGAGACTTTGTGCCCTCTTCTCATCGGAGGGAGACTTTATGTCCTCCCCCCAGCGGGGGGAGTTAGAGGGGGAAAATTCGCTTTCAAACGTCAAGTTAAAAAATCGCGCAGTTTGCGGCTGCGGCCCGGATGGCGGAGTTTGCGCAGGGCTTTCGATTCGATCTGCCGGATACGCTCACGGGTAACGTTGAACGCCTGCCCAACCTCTTCGAGCGTGTGGGGTCGCCCGTCCTTGAGGCCGAAGCGCATTTCGAGCACTTCGCGCTCGCGGCGGCCTAGCTCGCCCAGGATGTGCTGCAATTGTTCGCGCAGCATTTGCATCGAGGTGGCGTCCATAGGGCCGGGGAGATTGTCATCCTCGATGAAGTCGGATAGCTCGCTGTTTTCTTCCGTCCCTACGGGGCTTTCCAGCGACATCGGCTCCTGGGAGATGCTGATGATGCGGCGCACCTTGGACATTGCCCGGCGCAGCTTGCGATCCAGGGCAGGCGAGAGGGGCAGGTTTTCGGCGCGCGCCTGGGTAATGGCGGCGATGTCTTCCGGTTCCAGCACGTCCATTTCCAGAGCCAACTCATCAAGGTTGGGATCGCGCCCAAGTTCCTGCATCATCCGCCGCTGGATGCGCATCAGGCGGTTGATCGTCTCGACCATGTGGACGGGGATGCGGATGGTGCGCGCCTGGTCGGCGATGGCGCGGCTGATGGCCTGGCGGATCCACCATGTCGCATACGTCGAAAACTTGTAGCCGCGCATGTAGTCGAACTTTTCGACGGCGCGCAGCAGGCCGATGTTGCCTTCCTGGATCAGGTCGAGGAAGGAGACGCCACGCCCTACGTAGCGTTTAGCGATGTTTACGACCAATCGCAGGTTAGCGCGCACCAACATCTGCTGGGCTTCGGCGGCCAGCACCTCCACGCGCTTCCACCAGGCAAAGGCTGCATCAGGATTGATGTGCGCGCGGATCTGAGCCGTTGTCGGCCAGCGGCTGTTCACACTCATCTTGTCGTGGATGTACCCGACCAATTCGGGGGGCAGCAGATACAGGTACATCGCCACGCGGAGCAGTTCCAGGATCACCGGACGCCAGTGGGGGTCATCCCCCCACTGATTGGGACCCATATAGGTATAGAGATTTGACGCTTTTTCGGCGATAAGGACTTGTTGCTGCTGCAAAATTTCACTCAGGAAATCCGTGATGTCTGGAGTCCCTAGCCCGTTTTTCTGGGCCGCGCGTTGGCTCTCATTCCACGCGGTGCGCGCCTGCCGGTAAAGATCGAGAATGCTGGCCTCCATGACCTCAGGGTCATCTGCCGTAGCGACTGTCTGGCAGACCAGGCCCAACTGCGCAACCGCCTCGCGGATGATGCAGAGCCAGACTTCCTGGTAAGGTTCGAGCAGGTCGACGCGCCCGATTTCGCGCAAATACATGCGCACCGGGTCATCGACCAGGTCTTCTACGATGAACGGCCTGGATAACTCCTCCTCGATTTCCTCAAGTTCATCCGGTGAGGGTTCGTCTTCCCATGTCTCATGCTCTTCATCGACGGTATCATTGTGCTCGAAATCCACATTCTCGACGTTAACTTCCGCTTCGATATCGCCGTGGTAAGCCTCCTCTTCTTCCCAGGTATACGGCCCGGCATCATCGTGGAAGTTGTTGGTGTCCTCCGGCCCTGCCTGGGCCGGCTCATTTGTTTCCAGAGGGACGCCAGCCGTGGAGATACGGTCCGTGGGTACACGGGTTTGGGCTGTCCGTTGCCTAGATGCCATTCCTCCTCCTTGCCTCAAAACGATATACTGCTCCTTGCAGCGCAATCACCGACTCAACGCTTGCTGAACCCGACAGAGGGTGGCCGAAAGCCTCTGTAGTGTGGTCAGATAACGTTCGGCTTTCAGATCGCCTTCGCCTTGCGCTTCTGCGACCAGACTTTGAGTGTGTTTGGAGATGTCGCGCAGTCGCTTTTCACGCAAGCGTAGCACGGTGCGGACGGCGTCGCGTGCCCATTGTTCCAACGGCATGTCGGGCAGTGGGGTCGCCATCCATGTATGAACCTGTTCTAACAAATCCGCGGGTAGCACATCGCCCAGTTCCAGTTCGGGATGCGCGCTCATCTCCAACCAGGCCAACCAAATCAATCGGTTCGTGCCGGTGAAATCGTTGTCGTTGATCCGCTCGAGTTGTGCCGCATCGAGTTGGGTGTCGGCAAGGGATAGGGTTTCTGGATAGCGCAAAAACAAGGTCAGCGCATAGGCTTCCAGATCGCCAACCGGCGTCGTTCGTCCCGCCGCCCCCGGCGCTTTGACTGCCGACTGGCGGCGTACCGCCTGGGCACGCTCGCGCACACGCAGCCGGTCGAGCAACCCACGGGCGTCCAGGCCAAGCCGCAGCGCGATGTCCTGGACGTAGGCTTCGCGTTCCACGCTGTCGCCGATGTCGTTGAGCAGGGGCAGCATCGCATCGACGATACGCGCTTTGCCCTTTGGTTCGCGCGGGTCTTCCTGTTTCAACAGTTGCTCGAAGACAAAACGCACAATGGGCTGCGAATTGGCAATGAGCTGTTCCCAGCGCGCGCGATCTTCCAGGATCAGTTCATCGGGATCGCGGCCTTCCGGCAGGACCACGACGCGAATGTCGGCCTTGAGCCGCCCTTCGACGCCCACCAACCCGCGCGGATCGAAAACGGCGTCCCACTCGCGGTCCAGCGTTTGTCGCGCGGTCTCCAGTCCTTGCAACGTGCCGTGAATGCCCGCCGCATCGGGGTCCAGCGCCAGGATGAAGCGTTTGGTAAGGCGCTGTAACTGTTGCAAGTGCGCCTCGGTGAGCGCGGTGCCCATCGGGGCGACGACGTTCTTGTAACCGGCCTGGTGCGGGATCATCACGTCCATGTAGCCCTCGACGATGATGGCGGCATCGGCCTCGCGGATGGCCTGGTTGGCGAGGTGATAGCCGAACAGGACATTGCTTTTGTCGAAAAGTACGCTCTGGGGCGAGTTCATGTACTTGGGCTGATCGTCGGGATTGAGCACGCGCCCGCCGAAGGCAATCACCCGCCCGCGCCGATCGCAGATGGGGATCATCAGCCGGTTGCGGAAGCGGTCGAACGTCCCGCCGCCCTCGCGCTCCACGAGCATTCCCGCCTTGAGTTGTTCTGCGACGCTGAAGCCCTTGCCGAACAGATAGGCGCGCGTCGCGTCCCAGTCATTCAAGCTGTACCCCAGCCGGAAGGTTTTGATGGTTTCCAGCGTGAAGCCGCGCTTTTCAAGGTAGGCGCGGGCGTAGGCGGCCTGCGGCGCGGTGAGCAGCAGCGTGTGGTAATAAGCGGCGGCGGCTTCCAGCAGGGACCGCAGGCGCTCGGATTCGCTCTCGGCCTCCACCTGTTCGGGCGTGCGCGGTTGCAATTCCACCCCGGCCCGGCGCGCGAGTTCTTCCAGGGCCGAGCGGAAATCCAGCCCTTCGAAATCCATCACGAAGGTGAAGAGGTCGCCCCCTTTGTTGCAGCCGAAGCAGTGCCATCCCTGGGTATCCGGGAAGACATAGAACGAAGGGGTCTTTTCGGTGTGAAAGGGGCAGAGGCCCTTGAAGTAGCGTCCAGACTTCTGCAGGTGAACGTGCCGCCCGATGACCTCGACAATATCTAATCTTTCCTTGACTTCATCCACAACGCTCATAGGCCAATATTGTACTCAGGTGGTGGGGAAAGGCAAGGGGATTGGGAAGTGGGGGGAAGATTTGACGATTTTTAGATTTTGGATTTTGGAAGAGCAACTTTGACTTTGGACATTCGGCCTTTACCAACGACTATGGACTGACGTCTAGCGGAACAGTATCGTCGGGGAGGCGCGCGCCGTGGGAGTCATAGGCGGGAAGGCGCGTGAGGCTGACCGGATCGTACATTCCCACGCGGAGATACGCCGTTTGGGGCAGAGGGGCGGCAAGTGACAGGAGATGCACGTCCACAATCACATCGTCGCGCAGCCACCACTGTGTAGGATAGCGTCCCTGGTCTGGGGGACCATCGTGTTGTGCGAGCAGCCCGCCATCTGCATCGACCAGATGGACGAAGACGTTGTAATCCTGTGGCGGAACTCCGGTAGCCTCCCAGGTGAGGGTGATGACTAAAGACTCGCTCACGGCCACATCATAGCCGCGTAATGTGATGTGTTCTCCCAGACTGAAATTGACCGGGTGCGTTGGTGCGGAAGGGGTGTGTTTCCTGCGGACGCGCCACGGCCCCAGGCTGACCATATCGACGTTGGCGTCGTTGCCGACCCGCGCGCCGCTGGCATCGACCACACCGAAGCGCACCCAGTACAGCGCCGGTGTGGGGATATCCGTTGGTAGTCGTAGGGTGTAGGTTTCCCGGATGACGTCTCCGGCACACCAATGCTCGCTGGGGTACAACGTTCCGCCGAGCCAGCGGTCATCTTCTGCCACACGCTGAGTGGGGTCAAGTGGGCTGAACTGCACCCACGCGCTGTAAAGTTTTCCTGTCGCGCGTTCGGCCTGCCAATAGAGTGTGACCGGCAGCGCGTCACCGGGGCGCAGATCGCGATCAGGCGTTTCTTGAGCCAGCACGGTGAGCGCGCCGTCGAAGGTGATTTGAAGCGGCGCAGCGGTTGGTGGAATATTGCCTGTATACCGTGGCGAGCTGAAAGCTGGTGCAAGCAGCAGCCACGGCGTCCATGTGGCGATCACCGCGAGAAACCCCGCGCTGAGATGAAGGCCGGCGTGACGCCACTGACTCAATCCCCACGCCAACAGCACGCCGATGGCAACGTTGCTTGGGAAGAGCAGCCGTCCATAAGGCGCGCCCGTGGCGATGGCCCATTGGACAAGTGCAGCACCGTTCATCAGCAACAGGACGGCCAACAAACCCAATCGGCGTCGCGCCAACGGTGCAAGGTGGCGTGCGTCCCCGCGCCACAGCGCGCGTGCGATTCCGACTACCGCGAGCGTCATCATCCCGGCAATCAGGATGTAGGCCCAGTGGGGCAACGACAAAAGCGCCCAGCCCAGGCCGCCCCAGTAGGTCTCGAAAATGGCGGTGATCTGCTGCCAACCAAAGCTGCGCAAAGGTATTTGACTCTCGAAATGCGTTTGCGTTCCCCATAGGTCGCCGTAGTGCAGGGCATTGTAGAGGTACCAGCCACCGCCGACGAGCGCCGCCGTCCCGCCAAACGCGAGCGCGTCGGTAAGGATTTTGCGGGCCGGAACGTTGGTGCGTTTTTTTGTCAGCAGATTGAGCAGATGAAACAGATTTCCTGTTTGCCGATTGTGAAAAATTTGCCCGATGATTGCCAGCCCACCTAGTGGAAGCAGTAGAAGCGCCGTTTGCTTGGTGAGCAGGCCCACGCCCACGAGCGCGCCGAGTGCAGCCCATTGGGGCCAGCGGGCGGCCGTTCCCATCAAGCGCAGCATCAACAGCGTCGCCAGGCTGACGATAGCGATCAGCAGCGGGTCGTTCGTCACCCCGGCGGAGAGCGCGATGAACTGCGGGTTCAAGGCCACACACGCCGTCGCGCCGAGCGCCAGAGCGGGTCTTGCCGGGTCGATCAGTCGGGCAATGTGATAGGTACACGTGATGGTGACGAGACCGAAGCTCAACGACAGTAACCGCAGGAGCAGCGTCGCGCGGAACGTGGCGCTGGCGGCCCAGTTCTCACCGGGCAGATGGACGAACATATTTTTGTTCCAGGGATCGGCGTTGCGTTGCGGCGCCCAGCCGGCATCCCAGGCCGGGTTGGGGATGAGGCGGCTGTTGAGATCGTCCATACCGATCCCGCCGACGAGAATCGCTGCGAGAGCGTGATAGAGGGGCGGAGTGTAGTACAGCGGCGGCGTATGCGGGCGCAGCGTGGCGGCCATCTCCGCGCCGGTACGGGGGGGCTGCGCTGCCGTTGGCGCGTACAGGCGGCGCTCGGCGGCGAAGTAGCGAATGACTTGCAGGTGCGAGGATTCGTCGGGATTCTCGAAGAGCGGC
>JAIOAS010000030.1:25396-29456 GCA_019873725.1 Chloroflexota bacterium
TAGATGTGCCCCGCGTCGTTCGAGACGGCGACGACCGCGATGTCCGCCGACTGCCAGGTGTCCTGGTTTCCCACCTCAGCGGCGGCGACCTCGAACTGGCGGCGCAGTTGGTTGAGCAACGGCTTGAGCGCCCCGCGCTTCTCCTTCAGCGAGAACACGCCAGGCAGGTAAAGGTGGATGGTACACGCTCCGATGATCATAAAGCCCTCAGCTTTCAGCGATTAGCCTTCAGCTATCAGCCCTCAGCTAGTAGTTGTCAGTCTACGTCCAAAGTCGAATGTCGAAAGTCAAAGATGCTCTTCCAAAATCCAAAATCCAAAATCCAAAATCGTCAAATCTTCTCCGTCCACGCCGGATTGGTGTATTTCTCGGCCACGAGTTGGTCGATCAGGCGGCGCTCGGCGGGCAGGAGAGGGGCGGGGATGAGGGTGAGGTTGAGTGTGGCGGTGAAACCTTCGACGAGCGCGTCGGCAATCTCGCGCCAGGCGACGGTGTGACCGAGCGCCTCGTGCAGGGTGAGCGCGTGCTCGCGGATGCGGTCGGCGGGCGGTCGGGCGGTGAGGTAGTCACTGATGCGGGCGATGTCGCCACTCAGGGGCAGCGTCCCGTGTTGGAGGATGCCACCACTGATGCGCATCTGCGCGCTGCCGAACAGTTTGCGCGGCCCTACGGTGATCTCGTAATCGGAGGGCAGCTCGAAACAGACGGGTGAGCGTGGCCCGCTGCGCCGTTCGGCGTGGGCGCTGGCTTCGGCGTTGCGCAGGCCAACCTTCGCCAGGGCGTAGAGCAGCGCGGCGCTCAATCCCCGGTAGCTCTCCGCAATGCCGCCGCTCAGGCGCGGTTCGTCGTGCGTCACGGCGACGGCGTAGGCGAGTTCGTCCTCGTGGAAGACGGCGGTGCCGCCGGTCGCGCGCCGCAGCAGTGTGACGTTGTCCGCCGTGAGTCTTGCCACGTCCGCATCGGCGAACGGCTGCCCGCGCCCCAACGTCAGCGCGGGCGGTGACCAGGCGTAGAGCCGCAGGGTGGGCGGCGAGCGCCGCGCCGCAACTTCGCGCAAGAGCGCCTCGTCGGTCGCCATATTCAGCGCGCCGGGTTTGGGGTGCGGTTCGAGCATGAGTCGCCAGGTGGCGGGGGGGTAGGTGTTAGTCATGAGTCGTTAGTCCGAAGTCGAAAGTCGAATGTCAAGAGTCCGGCATTGGACCGAAGAATAAGCGAGGCGAGTGGCTATTGAGCTGCCATAGCATAAATTCGCACTTCGCGCTCCAGGCGATCCTGTAGGCGGTCTTTCTCCATTTCTAAATCGTAGCGTGTTTGTAGATTGATCCAAAAGCGTTCTGATAACCCAAAGTAACGCGATAGGCGTAAGGCTGTATCTGGGCTGATAGCTCGCTTGCCGTGCACAATCTCATTGATGCGACGCGGCGGCACACCGATATCTTTCGCCAGGCGATATTGGCTGATTCCTAGCGGTTGCAGGAATTCTTCCAGTAAAATTTCACCTGGATGAATAGGTGGTAAAGTTTGTTCGCTCATAGTGACTCCCTAATGATAATCCACGACCTCAACACGATAGGCGTTACCGTCTTCCCACTCAAAACAGATACGCCATTGGGCATTGATGCGGATACTGTACTGCCCGCTCCGATCACCGGTAAGTTTTTCCAAATGATTCGAAGGCGGTATGCGTAAATCTTGTAAGGTCTCAGCCGCATCTAAGATCTCCAATTTCATCCGTGCTGTGCGTTGGATTTCAGGCGGCAAGCGGCGTGAAAATTGACGGCGGAAGATTTTGGCAGTTTCTTCGGCGGCGAAACTCTTAATCATTGCATGTATAATAACGCCATACGTTATTATTGTCAAGAAGGGAGTATATCAGTGCAGCAGATGTGAGGTCATCCTATGCTATAACTACTTTTCTTGCTTAAATGTCACGCGGGGCACTTGTAAGCATCTCCAGCAGCACGGCCTCCACCGCCTCAATCTTATGCGGCGGAACGGGGAGCATCCAGGTTTCCTCACTCGCGCCGCGCGGACGGGGCGGCAGTTGGATTTCGATACGCAGCCATACAGATGATGATGTTGTATCGTGGTGCAGGGTGACGCGGCGCACGTAGCTGGATGTACCGTTGCCCTTGAAGTAGTTGCCGAGCGCGTAGACTTCGTCGCGGCCCAGGGCGACTTCGCCCGGTTCGGAGTGCAAGTAGGCTCTGCGCATCGCCAGATGCTGGCTGCCCGCTACTACGGCACCGATGACGCCGCCGATAGCACCGCCGCCCAAAATGCCGAGCACGCCGCTCAGAATGGCCTGCCCCACCCCTTCATTTGCGCCGATGAGCAGCCCCGTTAGCGCGCCGGTAATGGCGAATAGCACGGTCAGACAGCCCAACTGAACCTTCCAATCGCCCCCTTCTTCTTCCCAAACGGCTTCTTTGAGACGTTCCCACTCCAGCGTGGAGTACTTCCAGCGCACGAGTGGGCGGTCGCTGGCGAGGAACTCGGCGGCGCGCCGCATTTGAGCACGACCCCAAATCCACACGATGAGCGTGATCCCGCCGAACAGCGCAAGGAAAAACACGGCGATCAGGAGAAAGAAGGCGTCGGTCAGCCCGATGACAGTTGTGCCCACGGCTACGAGCGTACCGAACAGCGCCAGCACGGTGAGCCATAAAGGCGCAATCAAGCCGCGCCGGTAAGGGTCATTGGTTGGCAGTTGGAAATCGTATTCGTCGGTTGTCATAGGATGTGTTTCTCCCCGCGTTGCGGAACGATAACGTTGCTGTATCCCAGCTTTTGCAACCCCTCGGCGAGATTCTGCGCGGGTTGGGGATCGCCGTGGATGACGAAGGCGGTTTTGACGGTGTGCGCCTGCGGCGTGGCCCACTCCAGCAGGTCGGTGCGGTCGGCGTGGGCACTGTAGCCGTAGAGCGTGTAGACTTCGGCGCGGCGCTCGAAGCTCTCACCGAAGATGCGCACGACTGGTTCTTCATCGGCAATGCGGCGCCCCAATGTGTTTGGCGCTTGCCAGCCGGTGATGAGCACTGCGTTTTTCGGATCGCCGATCGCGTGCTTGAGATGGTGCTGGACGCGCCCGGCTTCGGCCATGCCGGAGGCACTGATGATGATGACGGGATTTGCCGTTGTGTTGAGCTGTTTGGATTCCTCGATACTGCGGACGTAGCGCAGCCGGTAGAAGCCGAAGGGATCGTCACTGTCACTGGCAGTGAGGAAGTCCCGCGTTTCCTGGTCATAACATTCGGGATGCATGCGGTATGTTTCGGTCACGTTCAGCGCCAGCGGGCTATCGACGTAGATCGGCAGTTCCGGGATGCGCCCGGCGTGGGTCAGTTGGTGCAGGTCGTAGACGATGTCCTGTGTGCGTCCCACGGCGAAGGCGGGGATGATGATGCGCCCACCGCGCGCGGCAACCGTGTTGACGATGTCCGCCAGTTGGCTCTGGATGTCCTGGATGGGCGGATGCTCGCGGTCGCCGTAGGTGCTCTCGATCATCAGGCAATCGGCGGGCGGCATGGGGGCGGGATCGCGCACGATGGGGAGTTTGGGCTGGCCCAGGTCGCCCGTGAACAACAGGCGCACGATGCCTTCTTTTTCCTCCGATTCCAGCAGCACCATTGCCGATCCCAGGATGTGCCCCGCATCCAGGAAGGTGACGCGAACGCCGCGGGCGATCTCCACGGGCCGGTCGTAACCGATGCCAACGAAGTAGTGCAGCGCGCGCAGCGCGTCGGCCTCGGTGTAGAGTGGCTTCATCGGCGGCTCGCCTTTGCGTTGCCGCTTCTTGTTGACGTATTCCACATCCCCCTCATGGATGCGGCCTGAATCCGGCAGCATTGCGCCGCAGAGGCCGTAGGTGGCGTGGGTGGCATAGATGGGGCCGTCGTAGCCGGATTTCACCAGGTTGGGGAGGTTGCCGGAGTGGTCGATGTGCGCGTGTGAGAGGACGACGGCGTCCAGGCGGTGAATATCGACGGGGATTTTGTGATTGCGCGCGTAGGCTTCGTCGCGCTTGCCCTGATACAGGCCACATTCCAGCAAAATGTTG
>JAIOAS010000031.1:0-14657 GCA_019873725.1 Chloroflexota bacterium
CGATTCATCATTATTGAGAATGTACCGGCGCGAGTGTGCCTGGAGTCCGGTGAACAATATTTTGCCCCAGAGACTGTGGAGCAATTGCAACGTATGGCGTGGGAACAAAAGCGGCCGGCCCGCATGCTGGCAACACCGGTCTTTGAATTCGCCGGTGCATGAGATGTGATATTTCGGAAATGATTCACGCCAATACGTTAGAAAACCTTAGCCACACCATCAGCGTCAGTGTACAAGGCACTGCCTCAGTGATGTAGACGGCCACCGCGTCAAATCCGTGCTGAACAGCGTAACCACCGACTCCGTCGGCACTCACTTCGAGCAGACGACGTTTGGCGCAGTCTGCCAAACGCCAGCACGAGCACGATGATCAAGTACGACTACGCCGGCAGCCAGCGTGTGGCGATGCGCGTGTGTACGGGCGCCAACGGCAGTTGCGGGACGAACGGCGCAACCTCCACCCTCCCCTACCTGCACGCCGACCACCTGGGCAGCGCGTCCTTGAGCACGAACGCCAGTGGTGGCAGAGTGAGCGAAATGCGCTCGCCTGTTTTGTAGGCGCATTATCCGTATGGCGAGACGCGCAGTGGCGCGATGGCCACCGACCGCCAGTACACCGGTCAACGTAACGAGATCGGGTTGGGATTGTACGACTACAATGCAAGATATTATGATCCGTTGCTAGGCCGATTCCTCAGCGCCGATTCGATTGTGCCCAGCCCGGCCAATCCGCAGAGTCTCAACCGGTATAGCTATGTGCTGAATTCGCCGCTCAGGTATACGGATCCAAGTGGGCACGCACACTGGGTAGGTGAGGATGGCGATACTGTTCCGCGTGTGTATACTAATCCCCAACAGAGGCAGACCTTGCAGGGAAATAGCACACTATCTGCTGCAGCTACACTCGGAAGTTCCACACTACAATCCGTGTCTACGCCTACATCTTATAGGGCAAATCAATCTTCTAACGGCTACTATTGGACAACACCTTCGAAACTCCCCAACGATGCCGGAGTCATTATGCGGTATCAAACCCATTTTGAGGCTGTGCCCAAAGTTGCAACTGTTTACGCTCCTTGCATCCAAGGACCCGAGCTGCAAACTGTATGGCGCTACGAGTCCGGGCAATGGACACGTTCACAAGAAGTCCACTTTGCTATGAGTGTCGATGCCGGTATTTTTTCAGTTGGGACTGATAGCTATGGAGGCACAACAAGTCCTGAACTGGGTGTGGGCCCTGTCGTCTGGGGTGGTAATGACCTTATGGTGGAAGGGAAGATACTTGGTAGTGGAGTCGAAGCTGGAGTTGAATATGGGGGCGCAGGTGATTTCTATGTGATCACCACTGGTGAAAAGCTTAACAGAATGGGGAGCAATGGAATCCAGCAGCACTATGTTCAACGTGATTCTGTGCTCTTGGGTTACGAAGTGTACGAGAGTTATGACAAAGCCTGGAATGTATTTTGGCCTCGGAACCTTGCGCAGCAAAGATGGACGGGCTTCCCCTATACTTGGCGATCGACGGAGATGGAATGAACGTGATGAACTTTGTTCGCAAGTTTGGTGATCCGATGAAACGCAGCACGTGGAAAGCTTTAGGATTTGTCTTGATGCTGCCGGTAGTGCTGCTCGGGATTCTCTGGATAACACTGACTTCCAAACCCCCACCAACACTAACGTCGGACGAAGCGATCTTGGAGGCCGTGTTGCTTGACGTTGATGATCTTCCGTGGGGACCAGAAGCAGTTGATATGGAGCGCCCTTTGGTGTCAAGCGGAATCGGCACGGATATCCGGTATGATCTATTTCGTGATCGTCCCTGGGTTAACATTAGAGCAGAAGTTTATGTTTATCAAGATGAAAATGCAGCAAGGCAGGGTTATCAAACACAATGCGAAAGATTTGCCCGTTATGAGCTGCAAGAATGGGAGGCTATGCCTGAAATCGCATTCTTACACCACGCAGATGAAATCCGCTCCTTCTGCACTGAAGGTTACATTAATGGCGAACACCACTTTGCCTGTGAGGTTGTTGGACGTTATGGGCGTGTTGTCACTATCGTTGGTGGCAACATCTACGACCAACGTTGGCTAACTGCGGAACAATTCCGAGAAGTGCTCATCAAGGCAGATCAAAAAGCCAATCAATCGCGGAAAGAACAATGACCTGCGGTATAGTGTTGAATACCGCTAACAGCGGTGGTGATAAAGTTGCGGAGTTGCGCGCGTCTTTTTTGTAAGCGTATCATTCACCGGGCCGAGGGGTTATCAACCAACACAACGCCGTGGACGCACTCGTCCACGGCGTTTTATCAGCTTTTCAAGCGCTACCCGCGTCGCCGCTCAACGAATCCGCGTCACCACGTGGCCGTTTTCCCACAGATTCTTGAGACGGTAGACAGTGGTTGCTCTGTCGCGATCATACTCGTGTTTTCATTGGCCCGGGCCGCAGTTCCGCGCGCCCGTCAACGTACACCGTCACCCCCTCTGCCAGGCGCTTGCCGAGCCGCCGCGCGGCGGCAATGGCCTTGTCCGCGCGGGGGTTGTCGCCGTCACCGCGCCGTCGTGGAGGGTGGAGTGTGGCCGGTGTCGCCCGTCATGCCGGAGGTCGGCATCCCAACGTTCAGCTTTCACCGCAGTGTTCGCGGAGAGCGCTGAGGAATCGGGGTGCTGGCAGTGTCAGTCACGCTGCGGATTTTGCGTTCTTTGCAGAGGGCATAACAATTCCCCGGGGTTGCGGTATGATAGTGGAAACGCAGGCAAACAGGAGTAGTTCAATGGCAAGCCTTACTTTGACGGCGGTGATCCACCAGGAAGATGATTTGTACGTGGCCGAATGTCCAGAAGTCGGTACGGTGAGCCAGGGCTATACGATTGAAGAAGCCCTGGCGAATCTGCGCGAAGCTACCGAACTTTACCTCGAAGAGTTTCCACTTGGGCGTATCAATCGTCCGCTCCTGACCGTCTTCGAAGCGGCTGTAGGAGAAGCGGTCTATGCCTAAGCTGCGGCGCGTATCCGGCGCCGAGGCAATCCGCGCTTTGGAGCGATTGGGATTCGAGCAGGTCCGCCAGCGGTGAAGTCACGTCATCTTGAAGAAGCAGACTGCGCAAGGGACGGCGGGATGTGTCGTCCCTTTGCACCACGAGTTAGCGATTGGGACGCTGCACAGCATCTTGAAGCAAGCCGGAGTAACGGTGGAAGACTTTATGGCGCAGTTGTAGCCTTCATTGTCCATCACCGCTAACAGCGGCGATAGCAAAGTGGCGGAACTGCGCTCACCGTGTTGGAGTTTGACAGGAATGGCCCGATACTGCTGCCATTCAGCTTCGTTTTCAAGGGTGGTCAGCAGCAATTGTCCTGAATCCAAAGCCTGGTCAACGCGCTCCAAAAATGTGTACCCTTCCGCCAGACCTCGCTGAACTTCGTCGTAAACGGCGGAAGCCAGATAACAGGTGTCTGACAGGAAAGTAAGCCAATCTAGCCGATCCACTACGGCAAGATTGGAGAGCACGGTTGTATCAACCAGGATCGGCATCGGTCCAACCCTTGAGTGTAGCCACCTCGGCGCGGGCTTCGGCCAGGGTAGCCGGGCCTAAGCGCAAAGGGACATTGTGGCGTTCGAGGATTTCCTTCATCCGTTCCAGGCTGACGCCGGCCAGTGCGGCAGCTTTGGCCAGGGAAAGCTCCGGATCGTTTTGATAACGCCGGACCGCAGCAAGGATACGCAAATCGGGGCGTTCCAACAGGAAGTAATGCAGGGCATCTTGCACGACCTGTTCTTCATTTTCATAGATTTGCGTTTCGACCAAATCCTGGACTTGAATAGAGTGTAAAGTCATTTTCACATCCTCACTGACTCTTGCATCAATGCCATTTCATTGACTACAGTATACCATTGTTGAATGGGTATGACAATTTCTGAAAGAGACAATTTTGCGATTGACTTACTCATCCCTTAAGGTATAATACGTCCGTTCTGCAGCCGATCTCGAAAACCACGCGGGCGACCGCGCGGTTTTCACTGTAAGGGCCAGGCGCGGATCACAATCGCTGTCCAACGTCCTCACCAGAGGACGATGCTATAAAAGAGGAGTAAACGACAATGACGAAACGAACTTATCAACCCAAAAAACGCAGACGGATGCGCACCCACGGGTTCCGTGCGCGCATGGCGACGAGCACCGGACGCGATGTTTTGAAGCGCCGTCGGCTCAAGGGACGCCATAAGCTCATTCCCGTAAGTCTGGGTGGAGCCAAGCGCCTGAACTGGAAAGAAGCCGCCCAACGCCCGCGCCGTCGCGATTAAGCGGCGCACAGCTTTATCTCACCGAAGTGCGTAGCACTGTTGGAGCACTACCATTGGCGAAAAGCAATGCGCCTGCGCCGTCCGGACGAATTTCGACGGGTCTGGTCTGCTGGACGGTCGTGGGCGCATGCCTTGTTCGTACTGTGGGCGCTCCCGAATGATCTGGATCATGTCCGCGTTGGCATTACCGCCAGTCGAAAAATCGGCAACGCCGTGGCCCGCAATCGGGCACGGCGCTTGTTGCGTGAAGCAACCCGGCATCTCTATCCACACATCGCCGCCGGCTGGGATTTGGTCTTGGTGGCGCGCCCTGCGTTGGTCACAGTAAAAGAGCCTCAAGTGGAAAGTGCGCTTCAAGCGATGTTGACTCTTGCCGGATTGTGGGCACCGTTGATGGACGATAACGAAAGATGAAAGCCGTAGCGTTGTGGTTGCTGCGCTTCTATCAAACTGCGATTTCGCCTCGTTTCCCACCTGCCTGTCGTTTCACCCCGACATGTTCGGCATACACCTACGAGGCCATACAACGCTATGGCCTCCTGCGTGGCGGGTGGCTGGGCATCAAGCGTCTTGCACGCTGTCACCCTTTCAATCCAGGTGGATATGATCCCGTTCCTTAAAAATGTAACGGAGTGTGGTACGAAAAATTCGCACCGCGAATCTTTGCCCCACACTCTACAGGAGGAAATATGAACTTATGGCGGATGAGGACTGACCGCCTCTCTCAACGAGGAAACACCCCCCACGCCGGAACGCGCGGGTGGACAATCGGCGCCGTAGTGGCACTGACGGTACTGCTGACAGTGCTGAGCGGCTGCGCTGGCGGGTTGCGCCATGAAAGCTGGCCGGGTCTGATCGTGGACAATGGCATTATTTACGCCGCCAACCTGGAACGTGTCCAGGCTTTCAATGCCGAAACCGGCAAATGGCTGTGGAGTTATCCCGAAGAAACGGACAAAAACCTGCGGCCTTTCTATGCGACGCCGGTGCTGGCGAAGGACTACGGCGCACACGGGCTACTCCTGATCGCCGGGTATAAGGACAAGACAGTCTACGCGCTCAGCCTGGGTGAATCCCCTGCCGAGCGGCCTGATTTGCTCTGGACATTCGCGGAAGCCACCGGCCAATACGTCGGCAGCGGCGTCGTGGCGGATGGGAAGTTCATCATCGGCAACGGCGATGGCTTCGTCTATGCCCTCAACCTTGCCGATGGCACCCTGGCGTGGAAATACCCGACGCGGGACCGGGTGTGGGCTACCCCAGTCGTCGTTGAAGATACCGTCTACATCGCCTCCCTCGATCATCACCTTTACGCAGTGAACGTCGCCACAGGCGCGGAACGCTGGCAAATCCCAATGGACGGGGCTATCGCGGCAACGCCGGTGTACATCGATGGTGCGCTGTGGGTGGGAGACTTCAGCAGCACACTCTCCCAGGTTGATCTGGCGACACACCAGGTTGTCTGGACGTTCAAAGCAAACGATTGGTTGTGGGCTACCCCCATCGCCGATGGGACGCGCCTGTACTTTACAGATGTCGGGGGCCACGTCTATGCGCTGGATACAGCAACCCGCACCATGGTGTGGAGCGCCCCCACAGAGATTGACGACATCATCCGCAGCCGCCCGGTTTTGAACCCTGACGGTAGCCTGCTCTACGTGGCCGGATACAAAAAGGGTCTCATCCAGGCCCTGGACACCAAAACCGGCGCCGTGATGAGCTGGTGGGGAGAGCAAACAAATAAACCGGGCCGTCTCCCTGGCGACCTGGCAGCGGATGAAACGAACCTGTACGCGATGCCCATTCTGATCGACATACGCATCCAGGCGCTCGAACTGACTACCGGCCAAACCGTGTGGACCTATCCTGCCACCGAGCCAGGGAAATAGGGGGAACGGACAATGTGGGATGTATTGATAGTTAGACCAATTCTCAACATGCTGCTGTTGTTATACAAATACCTGGGAGGCGAAACGATTATCGCCGTAACGCTGGTAACACTGGTGCTGCGCCTCCTGGTCACGCCTTTGATGCTGAAACAGCAACAGGCCGCGCGCAAGCAACAAGAGTTGCGCCCCAAGATTATGGAGATCCAAAAGAAATACAGAGATGATCCCCAGAAGTTGATGGAAGAACAGCGCAAACTGGGCCTCAACCCGCTGGGTGGGTGTCTGCCTTCGCTGGTACAATTGCCGTTGATGATCGGCCTGTATCAGGCCATTATCCGCGCTCTGGCCAGCACACCATTGCAACTGTTAGAACTGCCCCGCGACATTTACCGCTGGATTCCGAGTTTTAGTTCGCTGATCCCGTTGAAGAGCCAATTCCTTTGGTTGGACCTGGCCTTGCCCGATCCCCTCTTGATTATGCCGATCCTCGTCGTCGCCACATCATGGTTCTATCAAAAGTTAATTACGCCTCCGGCATTGGATGCCCAGGCAGAGGCAATGAACAAACAGATGATGATCATGATGCCCCTGATGATGGGATTCTTCGCGCTCCAGTATGCTTCGGGGCTGGCCATATACTTCCTGATCACGAACCTGATCGGCATCCTGCAATATTACCTGTTCCGCCAACACTACACCTATCCCACACCTGAAGCGACGGACAAAAAATCCGTCCCGCAGAAGCAGCCGCGCGCCGGCGCCAAATCATAGCGACAAGGAGGTTGTGCATGTCGCCAGAAGCATCGGTGTCTGAAGAATCGACAGCAGCGGTCGTTGTCACCGCGTCTTCCGTGGATGAAGCGATCATCCTGGGATTGACCCGTCTGGTCGCCACCCGCGATGAAGTCGATATCGAAGTTTTGGACGAAGGTAGCCGTGGTTTTCTCGGTATCGGCGCGCGCGATGCCCGTGTGCGGGTTGCACGCCGTGCCCAGGTAACCATGCCTGCTGTTTCACATTCCGAGTCCAAGCCAGCCATCCCTGCGGTCCAACCGGCAACGCCTCTTGAGCCAAAGCCTGCCCCGGTGAAAGCTGAACCTAAACCGACAGCCCCTGAGCCACCACCTGCACCGGTCTCCATGCCCAAACCAGAGCCGCAAAAGACGGCCCAGGCCGCGCTGCCTGCCGAAAAAGCTGTTCCGACGTCGGAGTCGGTTGGGCCGGCAAAACCTGCCCCCACGCCCAAATTGACACCGGTAGAACTTCAGGAAAAGCCCCGCCCCGAGCGATCATCCAACGTCCTCGACCGCGCGCTGGTGGAAAAGACGGCCCTTGAAGTGGCCGCCAACTTGTTCGCCGGATTCAACATCCAATACACCGTGAGTTGGGAGCAAGAAGATCGCCCGGCGCTCTGGATATCGCTGCGCGGTAAAGATGCCGACATTATGGTAGGACCGCACGCCCAGACCCTGGACGCGGTCCAGTATTTATTCCGCACCCTGCTTCACCGTCTAACAGAAGGCGATTACAACGTTGTGCTCGACGCCGACGGCTACCGCAAACGCCGCCAGCGCAGCCTGGAATCCCTGGCGCGCAAGATGGCCGATCAAGCCGTCAAATCCGGGCGCAGCGTGCGGATGAAACCCATGCCGGCCCACGAGCGCCGCGTCATCCACATGATCCTGCGCAAAGACAAGCGCGTGAAGACCGAAAGTTCCGGCAAAGGGCACGAGCGCGCCATCACGATCATCCCCAACAAAACAGAGCCGTAATGGACCTGACCTGTGCGCCCGTCGACTACCTGGTCATCGGCCACGTCACCCACGACATTCTGTCCGATGGGACCCGCGTGTTGGGCGGCACGGTCTCGTATGCGTCGCTGACGGCGGTGGCACTGGGACGCGCAGTCGGCATTGTGACGAGCGCCGCCGCGGATGCCGATCTGGCACCGCTGGACACACTCGCTACGCTGGTGCGGCACCCGTCCCCCTCCACCACCACATTCGAGAACGTTTACGTCGACGGACGCCGTGAGCAGTACGTCTACACCCCGGCCGCGCCCTTGACACCGGCTGCAATTCCGCATCCCTGGCACACCACCCCCATCGTGCATCTCGGCCCCATTATGCGCGAGTGCGATCCCGCCCTGGCCGACTTTTACGCCGGGAGAACCTTCCTGGGCCTCACCCCGCAAGGCTGGATGCGCAGCAGCGACGCGCGCGGGCACGTTTTCCCCACCCCCTGGGTCGAAGCTGAACATCTGCTGCCACTGGCGTCCGCCGTTGTGTTGAGCATCGAAGACATCGGCGGCAACTGGGACCTTGCCGCGCAGTTCGCCCGGCAGACGCACGTGCTGGTGGTGACCTGTGGATGGGACGGCGGAACGCTCTTCCTCGACGGGCAGCCGCTGCCGTTCCCCGCCGTTCCGGTGACGCAGGTCGATCCCACCGGCGCCGGCGATATTTTTGCCACGGCGTTCTTCATTGCCCTGGCTTCAGGCGCGCGCCCCACGGCCGCAACCTCTTTCGCAGCGTGTCTGGCGGCGCGCTCGGTCACGCGCGTGGGCCTGGCCTCGACGCCACAACCGCACGAAGTGGCCCTGTGTCTGCAAGAACTCAAACCTGGCGAAGGTTTAGAAACCTTTACCAGGGTGGGCGAAGAACAACACAAATGACGCGGATTTACACTTTCACCAATCAAAAAGGCGGCGTCGGCAAGACCACCACCGTAGTGAACATCGCTGCGGCGATGGCCGACTGGGGGTACCGCGTCCTGGTCGTCGACATCGACCCACAAAGCAACGCCACGACGTGCCTGGGCCTGGACTCGCGCACCCTCTCTTCGTCCATTTACGATGTACTGACCGGCGGGCAAGATGCGCGCGAAGTCATCCGGGGAACCCGCTGGCCGGGGTTGGACATCTTGCCCAGCGCGTCCGCCCTGGCAGGCGCCACCGTCGAGTTGAACCGCACTACAGACCCACGCGAGCGGGGGGAACATCTCAAAAATGTGCTCGCCGCCATTACCGACTACGACTATCTGCTCATCGACTCGCCGCCAAGCCTGGGTGTGCTGACCGTCAATGCCTTGAGTGCCGCCCAGGCGGTCATCGTGCCGGTGCAATGCGAGTACCTGGCGCTGGAAGGGCTGGCGCAGTTGATACGCACCATCACCCTGGTGCAACGCGGCCTCAATCCGGCGCTGGTGGTGCGTGGCGTCGTCATGACGATGTATGACAGCCGCACTACCCTCTCCCGGCAGGTTGCCGAGGAAATCCGCAAGCACTTCGCCGACCGGGTGTTCAACGTCATCATCCCCCGCAGTATACGCCTGAGCGAAGCGCCCAGTTTTGGCGAACCGGGCATCTTCTACGCGCCGCGCTCAACGGGGGCGCTGGCCTACCGCCTTTTGACCAGGGAACTGCTGCGTGGCGACGGCTACGAGCCGGATTGGACGCCGCCAGCAGCATCTTCGGAGGATTGACGCTCAGATAAAGCCATCCGCCGGCTGCCCGCCGGCGGATGGTTGTTTTTGTAAGCAGGGATGCTGCGCTGTGCCGGGATTACGGTTGATAGAGGTCATAGCGCCGCTCGAAGAGGCGCAGCGCGGACTCGGCGACGTCTCGCACATCCGCATCAGGACTATTCAACAGCGGCTCCAACAATTTGAGGTGCGCCTCGCGGCCTACGTGTGTCAGGGTGAGAATCCCCAGAATTTGTGCCTTCGGATCGCCCTGCGTGATGGCCCGCTCCAACATCGCGCCGGCGGCCTTCCCCACCCCAAGCCCCATCCCCTGGCTGGCGGCCCATGCAATGAGCCATTCGAGTTGATCGATTTGCGGCGGCGGCAAAGGGACGGTTTTATCCTCAGCTTTCTCTTTCAGGGCGCTGAGCGCAATCTGCGCAGCCGAACGCACCAACCACTCAGCATCCTCACGGGCCAACTTTTCGAGAATTTCGATAGCCCAGGGCTGATCGACGCGGCCCAATCCCTGCGCTACGGTGCGGCGAATCAGCAGCGATTCGCTATCGACGGATTCTTTCAACACTTCCAGACCGTCAGGCGTTTTGGAGAGCGCCTCGGCAAAAAAGGGCAACAGGTGATCGTCGGCCTCCAACATCGCGTCCCGCAGTAAGCGCACCGCGCCGGCCGTGCCCATATCGCCCAACGCTTCGATCGCGGCCTGCTGCACCTCGAGATCAGGGTCTTGCAGCGCCCCCACGAAAAGCGGCATCTCCCGCGGCGATCCCGACCATCCCAAACCGCGAAGCGCCGCACTACGGATGGCGACAGAAGGCTGGCGCAGGGCCTGGATGAAAAACGCGCGCGCGCCTTCCCCGGCGGCAACCGCCAGGGCCTGCCCCAGCCGTAAACGCATTTGTCGGTCGAGGTCAGGGTCGTTAAACGTTTGCGCCAGGACCTTCATCAAGGATTTCCGCCACGGGGCTTCCTCCGGCGCGATGGCAGCCCAACGCGCTGCACGCAAAAGGCTTGCCATATCGCCATGCATCGTCGCCGTTTGCACCAGCGTCCGCACCAGCGGTGTAACATCGCCCAGGGCAGCATAGAATTCCAGCAACAGCGTCCACGTCGGATCGCTCAGGTGCGCCTTGACGATATCCGCCCCGACTTCATCCTCCACGAGCGCCCAGGCCGTAAGAAAGTCATCCCAGATGTAGTGCGCCGGTACCCAGAACTTGCCCTCGCGCTTGAGTAACTGCGTATCGAAGAGCATGCGGCGAATCGCGCCCTCAAGTTTGGGCGGCCGCACCTCCTCAGGCGGGAGCAAAGTCCCGATCTGATCGTAGATTTCCTGTTGGGTAAACGCGCGCCCCTCTAAACGGTGCATCTTCGCCAGGTAACTGAGGGCGCTCAACGTGAGCACACGCGCCTGCTCGACTACATCAGCCTGCCCCTCCCCCAGGTTGGGCGTGGGAATACAGTGATCGAGAAAGCGGTCGAGAACATCGACCGGGCGCGTGGGGAGCTGCCGCGTGCGCAAATAGACCAGCACGCGGGTGTTGAGTTCGAGCAGCGAAGCCCCCGCCTCCTCCGCCCACTTCAGCACAGCAAAGGTTTGTTCTGCCGGTTCGACAGGTTCAGCACCAAGCAATTCCGCCCATCCACGGTAAAGCGCCGCCAGCATATCTTTGCCGGAAGGCGGGATCAATTCCAGCGATACAAATCCGGCTTCGATCAACGGGCCGTACCCCTCTTCGCCGCTGGCGACCACCCAACAGCTTTTAGGCAAACTTTGCGCAACTTCGCCAAACCAGCGCGCGACAACGCGCCGGGCGTCGTGAGGCAAGCTTTCCCAGTTGTCGACGAGAATCAGCGCGGGTTCATTGCGCAGATGAGTCAATACCCAGCGCGGAACCAGCACTGGCATAAACAAGGCAGCAAGTTGCACCAGTCTCTCCACAGGTGACTCAGACTGCGCTTCAGGGAGATGTTTGTACTGCGCGAGATCGATCCACAAGGGGAAACGCTCATAGGGGCGTTTCTTCCCACCGCGCGGAGCCTGGAACGGGGTTGCGCTCTCTGCCGTCTGCCAGACCTGCATTGCCAGGGCCATCGTGCGCCCCGCAGCCCGTGGCCCGGTGATGACGAGCCGCGGATGCCCTGCGGTGAGGTTTGCATAGCGCACCTCTAAAGGCTCGACAAAGAGATCGTCAATCGTATCCATTTTTGTCGGTAGCGGCGGTGGTGCGGCAAAGGTTGGGGGTTGGAAAATCTTCCGAGGATCCGCCGGTTGAAAAAGCAGCAGGCCCTTCAACTCGTTTTTGAGGGCGGTGATGTAGCGGGCTTCCTGACTGGCCTGCGCGCGGCTGCGCAGGTTGACCACCGGCGACCACAATTTGAGCGCGAATGTCTTGATCTGCTCGCGCCGCTGGTAAATGATGCGCGCGAGGATAAGGGCTACGGCAGCCCCAATCAGTGCTGAAGTAAGATCGAATCTCCAGCCCCGCTGCTGCAACAAACTGCTAAATAGCACGCTTTACCTCTGTGTTTCTGACGCTTCGATAACCAACCGGTACCCCTGACCACGCTCACTCACGATACGTTTGGGATCGCGCGGGTCCGCTTCGACCTTTTGCCGCAGGTACCAGATGTAAAGTTTGAGGTAGTCGCGCCGGTTAGAATATTCCGCCCCCCACACACGGCGAAGGAGCGTATCGTGGTTCACCGTCCGACCGGCATCCTGGATCAACGCCGAAAGCAACTGGAATTCGGTAGGTGTCAGGCTGACCACGCGGTTATCCACCTTGACCTCATGTGTGTCGAGATTGACCCACAGGTTGCCGGTCTGGAAGATCGTCTGTTCGCCACGCGCACGACGCGCACGCGACAGGGCTGCCTTGACCCGGGTCACCAGTTCCTTGTAGCCGAAAGGCTTGATAATGTAGTCATCCGCACCCAGGCCGAGGCCATAAGCGATGTTGTGTTCATCCCCTAAAGCGGTCAGGAAAAGCACCGGCACATCGGTGATGCGACGCAACGCTTCGTAGACATGCCAGCCATCCATATCCGGCATCAAAATGTCGAGCAAAATCAAATCGGGACGCGTCTGCTGCGCCAGGGCCAAACCGGTTTCCCCGTTACTGGCAGCCTTGACCGTATATCCAGCACGTTCCAAGAGCAGTTGAACCAACTGCGCCAGGGCCTCATCGTCTTCGACTAACAAGATCATATCATTCATGGTGTGCTCCTTGTGGTGCAGATAAAATCGTACCGTATGACGGGAATGTTTCCCCAACCCGTCAAATCAACACGCCTGGCATGCAACAGCGTGTATGTGCCGACAAATTAGCCTAAGCTAACATCTTTAATGATATGTAAGAATCGTAGTTTGTCAAACCAAAAGGGGGATATGGGGTTAGAAAATGACTATGATTAGACTTCAGGTATGAGGTACGTCGGTTTTGCGCTTCGCCCGTCTAGGGATTGACTGCCTGGTCGAGCAGTTGCTGCCCAATTTGAACCGGTATCTGACGATCAGACACATTTTCGATCAAAACCGCCACGGCGTAACGAGATACCTGGGGCGAGTTCAGCCCGATGAACCACGTTTGCGTACGATTGGGGCCGGCCAACGCCTCGCCGACGTGTCCCACAGCATTGCCATAACGAGGCCACAATTCAAGAATACGCGCAGTGATGGCAGGAGTCGTGACTTGATTGGTCGATGCAGTTGGGGATGCGCAGCCGGATAGTGGCGCATTCAGCAGGTGCAACGGCGTGCGCACCCCCCCATTACCGACAATGGCGGCGACGCTCACCATATGCAACGGTGTCACCAACAGATCGCCCTGCCCGATGGCCTCGCGGACAGGATCGGCGGCGGTGGCTTCCCAGGGTGCGGCGACGGTGGGGATTTCCAGGGCTGGCGCATCGGTCAGCCCCCATGAGGCAAAGCTGGCCGCCAACTGCGCAATTCCCAGATGGTTCCCCAATGCGGCGAAAGGCGCCGGACAGCCGGCGCTCAGGGCCGCTTGCCAGGTACTGGCCAACGGCATCTGGGCGCAGGTGAGCCGTTCACCGTTGACGTCCACAACCGCGCTGAGAGGCAGCACCGGATCGGGGAGTTCGCCCTCTTGCAGTGCCGCTGCCAGCACCACCGTTTGCAGCACTGTGCCGGGTTGGGCCAGGCTTTGTGTGGCGCGGTTGAGTAAGGGGGCATCGGGAGCCGCAAACAGGTCGGCCCAGTCAGCTTCGACGGTAGCCGGATTGTAGGTGGGTGTAGAAGCCAACGCCAGAATCTCGCCGGTGCGCGTGTCGACCAGCACTGCCGCGCCTTCATAACCCGCCAGGAGGTTTTGCGCCGTCTGCTGCAAGCGCGCGTCGAGCGTCAGACGCACATCCCGCCCAACCGGCGATTGATGTAACAATTCCATGCGGAAATCCTGCCAGGGGGTACGGCCAGTATCGCCGCGCAGCCGGGAATCGCACGCGGCTTCAATCCCACTGACGCCGTACTGCAAGGTGTTGTAGCCGATCACCGGTACGGCTTCTGGAACAGGGTAAGTGCGAGTGACATAGCCTCTGTCGTCGACGGTAATACCGGCCAGGGTCACGCCGTTGCGGTCGACGATGCGCCCGCGCTGAATGCGGGACTCCGCCAGGATACGGCGGGGGTTGGTCAAGTAATTTCGCAGTTCGTCCGCCCGGAGCACCGTCCATACCCCGCTGATCAAAGCAATGCTCGCCAACAGGAGCAGCAGCGCCTTTCCCAGACGCCCCGCCGTCTGTCGCAGCGGCATACTTGTTGGAGCAAGGGTGAGGGTAATCGGCTCCGGGTGAGGTGCGGAGATGTTCAACAGTAACCCTGTGGCGATGAAAAAGGTGAGCAACGACGAACCGCCATAGCTCAGAAAGGGCAAGGTGACGCCGGTAATGGGGATGAGTTTGGCGTTGCCTCCCATAATGACCCAGGTCTGAATGGCAAACAACGCGGCAATTCC
>JAIOAS010000031.1:15258-16386 GCA_019873725.1 Chloroflexota bacterium
AACTTGAGCAATTCTGAAGGTTGGAAGTACATGCCGAACACCCCCAACCACAACTCCTGGCCGTACCCCGAAGGGTTCACCCCAAAGAAAAACGTCGCCCCGAGCAGCAGCAGTCCTGCCACCAGGAGCGTGTAGCGGTAGCGTCGCAACAGACGCGGCAAAATGGGGGTCAGCGCCGCGACGCACAGCGCGCCACAACTGATGCCGAGCCAGAGGATCTGGCGGGGTAAAAAGGAAGGGGCCATCCGCGCCAGCAGCAGCAGCCCCCATCCGGTAAGCAGGCTCACAATCGGCAGGATGAAGGGGTCCGCGCCGGGGAGCTTACGGTACAGCAACGCATAAGTCGCCCCCCAGATCGTCATCCACCCCAACACCAACGCAATCAAACGCGGCAGGGTAAGCGATGGGAGGGGCGCAGCGAGATAAAGCGTCACCGCGCCGAGACAGACAAAACAAATGGGGAGGGCGACCAGTAGACCGGCAGGGTTGATGATGGCAGACGGTCGCCAATGCCCCCGAATGGGTTGGGTGCTCATCTAGCCCAGGTACGCCTCCACCAACAAACGGCGTTTGTCCAGAGCCGCCGCCGGGATGCACTCGCGCGCGGTGATCAGCGCGGTCTCCAGCGCGCGGGCACACGCACAATCGGTCGACATCTCGCTCAGGCGCGGGACCAACAGCCGGAGCGCCTGCTGCGCCAACCCGACGTTGTGATGCAGCACCTGGATCACCATCTCCACGGTGACCGGCTCCTCACTTTCGTGCCAGACATCGTAGTCCGTGATGTGCGCCATCGTGGCGTAGCACATGCCGGCTTCACGGGCCAGGAATGCTTCTGGCGACGCCGTCATGCCGATAACGTCCATCCCCCAGTGGCGATAGACGAGGCTCTCACCCTTGGTGCTGAAGCGCGGGCCTTCGATGGTGATAAAAGTCCCGCCACGATGTACTGTCCCGCCGGCAGCGACGACGGCATCGAACAACAAGGCCGAAAGCGCCGGACAGAACGGCTCCGCTACCGAGACATGGGCGACCATTCCCTCACCGAAGAACGAATTGGTGCGGTGCCGGGTAAAATCGAACAACTGATCCGGCACCACAATGTCACCGGGGTGCAGGTGTTCGCGC
>JAIOAS010000031.1:17208-29437 GCA_019873725.1 Chloroflexota bacterium
GCCCGGCGATAATAACCACCGTCGTAATAGGGGCACTCTCTCCCATCAGGTACGCGCATCGCGGAAGCCCTGGTCAGCCCTCGATATAGCTCAACACAGTATGGCGGTTGATGTAGACCAAAGGCGATTGTGCGGGTAATGAACTCGAACTATCGGAGAGGAAATAGATCTCCGCATCGGCGATGGGAACGAAGATACCCTTCCAGAAATCCAGAAAGTTTTGGAGTTTGGCCTCACTCAAGAAGGGCGCCTTGCCACGGATGATAGCCAGTGGCAGGTGCAAGACCAGCATTTCAGTACGCGGCGCAGGGCGGAATTCTTCCAAAGACGCCGCGTGGACGAACATCAAGAATTGTATGCGTTCCCGGGTCAGGATTAGCGACGGGACACGGCTTGAGGGCAGGCCCGAGAATGACCACGGCGCAATGTGCGGATTGCCGATGCGAATAAAATCCAGCCCATCCTGATTGATATAGTTATGAGGATTGCCCAGCGTTTCCATCTCGCCAGTGACCCACAGCAAATCATTGGCGATGTAAACCTCATGCGCCTGAAGCGGCGAACCCATCTGTGCCCTTCCTAAAAGTCCCATGGCTCCTCCTAAAAGCAGTTACAGATTAGCGGTTGCTCATTTCACGTTCGGCACTCTCAGTAGATCGCAAATTGCTCTGAGGGGATCGCCAGATCCCCGTCCTGGCCTGGAACTGGCGATCCAGGTCAAGCAAAATTAGATCTACTGACTCTCTATAGTAATGATACTCGCAACGGGGAAAGGACGCAAGTGCAAAAAACACACGAGAGCCTCTCCCGCCCCGTTATGGATGGCTGCCCGCCAGCGCGTAAAGCTGTTCTTCGGTGAGCAAGGGGGTGTTCAGCGCCTGGGCGCGATTGTACTTGCTGCCGCCCGGATCCGCGCCGACGACGAGGTAGCTGGTCTTCTGGCTCACCGAACCGGCGACCTTGCCGCCCAACGCCTCGATCCACGCTTTGACGTCATCCCGCGGGCGCGAGAGCGTGCCGGTGATGACGAAAGTAAGGCCCGCAAGGGGCTGTTCACCCGCTACGCCAGCTTTGCGTTCTGCCGCCAGCTTCAACCCGGCTTGTCGTAGCTTTTCGACCATCGCCCGGTTGTGGACGTGGGCAAACCACGTGAGGATGTTCTGCGCCGTGATTGGCCCGATCCCTTCCACAGAGGCAATGACCTCGGCGGGCGCTGCTGCCAGTGCATCCAACGTGGGGAACGCCTCCGCCAACACCTGGGCCACGGTGACACCGACGCCCCGGATACCGAGCGCCGCCAGCACCCGATCGAAGGGCCGGTCTTTGGCCTGCGCGATGGCAGCCAGAAGATTGTCAGCCTTCTTGTCGGCGAAGCCTTCCAGCGTGAGCAAGCTCTCTTTGGTGAGAAAATAGAGGTCGGCGGGGTCTTGGATCAAACGCTGCTCCACCAACTGCACAGCAGTCCGTTCTCCCAGACCCTCGATATCGAGCACATGCGTGAAGTAGGTGAGCTTTTGCACCAGTTGGGCCGGGCACGCCGCATTGACGCAGTAGTAGGCGATTTCACCTTCGGGATGGACGACGGGGTCGCCGCACGCCGGGCAGGTGGTTGGCGGTTCGATGAGACGCTGGCTGCCATCGCGCACATCAACGACCGGCCCCTCCACGTAGGGGATGACGTCCCCGGCTCGTTTAACCAACACACGGTCGCCGATGCGGATGTCGCGCTCGGCGATAAAGTCGAAGTTGTGCAGCGAGGCGCGGCTCACCGTCACCCCGGCGATGAGGACAGGGTCCAGCAATGCCGTGGGGGTGATGACGCCCGTGCGCCCTACGGAGAACTCCACATCCCGCAGCGTCGTCGTCGCCTCCTGCGCCGGGAACTTGTAGGCCACCGCCCCACGCGGACGCCCACCCACAACACCCAGCGCGGCTTGCGTCGCCAGATCATCGATTTTGACCACCAGGCCATCGGCTTCAAAGGGCAACGTGTTGCGCCGCGCAATCATCTGCTCGCAGTAATCGGCGACGGCATCCAGGTCGGCGAAGTACGCCATCTCGGACGGCTGCGCAAAGCCCAGCGCGCGCAGGTAAGCCAATGTCTCCTGCTGGGTTGCGGGAACAGGGCCGTCCGCCGTGACGATGCTGTAGGCGTAGAGATGCAGTGGGCGTTGCGCGGTGATCGCCGGATCGAGCTGGCGCAGCGACCCGGCAGCGGCGTTGCGCGGATTGGCGAACGGCGATTCGCCGGCCTCAATCAGCCGGGCGTTGAGTGCGTCGAAATCCTTGAGCAGGATCAGCACCTCACCGCGCACCACCAGGTAGGGCGGGGGCTGCGGGCCGTCGGGATCGGCCGGGATGCGCAACGGCAGCGTTTTGACCGTGCGCAGGTTCGCGGTGATGTCCTCGCCGACCAGTCCATCGCCGCGCGTTGCGCCGAGCACAAGCTGCCCCTGGCGATAGTGCAACACCACCGTTAGCCCGTCGAATTTCGGCTCGACCGTGTAGGCCAAAGGCGGCGCGTCTTCGGGCAACAACTTGCTGATGCGGGTGTGCCAGGCGAAAAGTTCCGCGCGGCTGGACGCTTTGTCCAGACTGAGAATCGGCGCGGGATGCTCGACTTTCGCAAAGCCTTCGGCCGGCGCGCCGCCGACCCGCTGCGTGGGCGAATCCGGCGTGATCAGCTCCGGATACGCAGCCTCAAGCGCGCGGAGTTCGTCCACCAACGCATCGAACTGCGCGTCACTGATGACGGGGCTATCAAGGGTGTGGTAACGGTAATTGTGATAATTGATCTCTTCCCGAAGTTTTGCCGCCCGAAGGACAATTTCTTGATCCATACTGACTCCCGTGAACATAAACCACGAATCTCCACCAATCTTCACGAATAAAAAACATATCGGTGTAAATTCGTGAAGATTGGTGCTAAGAATTTCTACGGCGCGACGATCAGATAATTGGCGGCGGCCCAACCTTCACGCTGCGGATTCGCCTCGTCGCGCAGGAACCACCACGTCAAATCGTCGGCCTGCTCTGGGCCGGCGGCAACGATGAAGGTTTCGCCCTCGGCAGCGATGCTCAGCCGCTCGGCGGAAGTGCTGGCGCTGGCGCGGATGCTCAGGCCCGCCGCGCCCGTTCCGCTGACCTGCACCCGCACTCCCACCCCGATTTCGGTCGGCGAGAGAGGCAGTGTAGGCTGCGGTGTCGGCGTTGGCGTGGTTGTGGGTGTCGGCGAAGGCGTCGGTGAAGCCGTCCACACGATAGCCGTGGGGCGCGGACCGGGTGGCTGCGTCGCCGGTCGGGAAAAGAGCCACATTCCCGTCAGGATGACCAGGAGGATGCCGCCGATCAACAAGGCCAGGCATCCCCATTGCCACCAACTTGCGCGCGCGCCACCGTTCTCTGTCACACCCGTATTATACTCTGGCTGACACAAGGCACAACCGCGCCCTGGAACCTTCATCAACTGGGGAGCGTCTTAAAGGGAGTAAAGAGTAAGGAGTAAGGAGTAAAGAGTAAAGAGTAAGGAGTGTAACTCGTTACCCGTTACTCATTACTCATCACTCGTTACCCATTACTCGTTACTCATTACTCATTACTCGTTACCCATTACTCCACATCGGAGACAAGGAGGAAGCGATGAGAAGACAACTGATGGCGCTCATTTTGGTGATGGTGATGCTGCTGCACGCGGGGCCGGTCCTGGCCGATGGGATCATCATCATCGATCCCCCCATTGTGCCACCGCCTCCCGATTGGACGCCGTGGCTGACGATCCGCTATCATCGCGTGACGGTGACCATCGAAGACCAGGTGGCGACGACAAAGGTGGATCAGGCCTTCCGCAACGACGGCAGAATAACCGTGGAAGGCACCTACGTCTTCCCGTTGCCGCCGGGCGCGGTAGTGCAACATTTCGTGATGTGGGTGGATGGACAGCCGATCGAGGGCGAAATCCTCCCGGCGGACAAGGCCCGCGAGATTTACGAGGACTACGTGCGCCGGCAGCGCGATCCGGCTTTGCTGGAATACGTCGGGCGTGACGCGGTGCGCGCGCGCATTTTCCCCATTCCGGCAGGCGAGGAGCGCCGCATCCAGTTGGAATACACGCAAATCCTCTCGCTCGAGGAGGGAATGCTGCACTACCGCTACCCCTTGAACACCGAACGCTTCTCCGCGCTGCCGCTGGAGCAAGTGAGCATCTCCGTGAGCCTGACATCGCAGACGCCGCTGCGAGCCGTCTACTCCCCCAGTCACCAAAACGAGGTCATCATTACGCGCGAAGGGGCGTACCGGGCCAACATCAGCTACGAGGCCAACCACGTCCTGCCCGACCGGGACTTCGAGCTGTACGCCAGCGCGACGGTAGATGACATCGGCGCGAATCTGCTCACGTATCAAACCAGCGCTGAAGATGGCTTCTTCCTGCTGATGCTAACGCCGGCCCTGGAAACCGAAACGCGCCGCGTGCTGCCCAGAGACATCCTGCTCGTGTTGGATACGTCCGGCTCGATGGACGGCGAGAAGCTCAAGCAGGCGCAGGACGCGCTCGCCTACATCCTCAAGCGGCTAAATCCCGAAGACCGGTTCAACATCGTCGCCTTCAGCAGTGGGGTGCGCCTGTATGCGCCAACATTGCAGGGGCCACAGGAAGCCGAGGCCGCGATCGCCTGGGTTTATCGGTTGGAGGCGCTCGGCGGGACCAACATCTACCTGGGACTTTCCGAGGCGCTGGCGCAGGCCGATGGCACACGGCCCACCGTCATCGTCTTCCTCACCGATGGGATGGCGACCGAGGGCATCGTGGACGACGACACACTGCTGAGCACACTCGCGCAGGAAGCGGCGCAAAATGCGCTTGCTGCCGCCCGCATCTTCCCCTTCGGTGTGGGCTATGACGTGAACACGCTGTTTCTCGATCAGCTCGCCGCCGACCACGGCGGCGTCCCGGCCTACGTCGCGCCAGAAGAGCGCATCGACGAGAAAGTATCGGCCTTCTACGGGCGCATCCAAAGCCCGGTGCTGACCAACATCGCGCTGGATTTCGGTGGAGTGCAGACCTACGACGTGTTCCCCACCCCCCTGCCCGACCTGTACGCCGGGACACAGCTCATCGTCGCCGGGCGGTACAGCGGATCGGGCGCGCGCACCATCACGCTGAGCGGCGAGGTCGAAGGGCAGCGCGAGACGTACACTTACGCGGTGAACTTCACCGCAGCGGCCGACAGGGACTTCATCCCCCGGCTATGGGCTTCCCGCAAGATCGGCTACCTGCTCACCCAAATCCGGCTTAACGGCGAAAACGAGGAATGGATCAGCGCCGTCGTCAATTTGAGCCTGCGCTACGGCATCATCACGCCCTACACCTCGTTCCTGGTGGAAGAACCCAACGTCATTCTGAGCAGCGAAGGCCGTCTGCGCGTCACCGAGGAAGCGGCAGAGTACTTCAATGCCGCGCCGCTGGCGCCTTCAGGCGAAAAAGCCGTGGAGGACGCGGTGATGCGCCAGGAGCTAGAAGCGGCTGCCGCGGCCCCCACCGCCGGCGCCATGCCCGCGCCCGACGGGGCGCTCGCCAGTGCCAGCAGCATCCGTTACGTGGGCGACAAGACCTTCCTGTGCCAGGCCAACGTCTGCACCGACACAGCCTATGTCCCCGACAAAATGACGCCGCAGACGATTATCTTTATGTCCGAGGCGTACTGGGAGTTGACCAAGACGCATCCAGAGTTGAGCGCCTACTTCGCCGTGGCCGAGGAATCGTACTTCGTCGCGCCGGATGGGACGGCCTATCACTTCCGGCTGGGGACGGAGGCCGACATCGTCGCCCGCCCGGAAACCGCGCCGATGACTGCAACACCGCAAACGGACATCAGCACCACGCCCACACCTACCTCGCCGGCCATCTCACCCGCGCCGCCGTCCTCGTCCGGCGGCCCCGGACTGTGCAGCAGCGCGGCGATCCTGTTGAGCGTGAGTATGGGCATCGTCTTGCACAAGAAAAAGTTGACGCCAAGAGCGACTCGGATATACTGAAGATGGAGGTGGGCGATGATAAAGGTTATTGCGCAAGAAGTAGAATTGAATCTAACTTTTGATCAAGTTCTCGCATTGATGGGACAACTACAACCTCAAGAACGTGAAATTGTCAGACGAACCCTGATGCCATCTTGGGAACAGCGGCTTGAGGGGTTATTGGCACGCGTTTGGTCCAGGTTGGATGAATCACCGTTATCGGAGGAAGACATAGATGCCGAAGTCACGTTCGCACGCCACACACTCCACCCCCAGAGCTGTGGTTGACACGAATCTATTTGTGCGTGGATTGCTCAAAGGACCGGCGACATTGCCCCTTTGGCAAAAATGGAACAAACGTATGGGATCAAGATTGTAAGTGTGCTAGATTTTCTTAAGCAGTTGGAATAACACCTTACGTGTGAAGAGCACACAAGCCGTATAACGCCCCACAGGTCGACTTTGGGGCGTTTTTATGTCAGTACAAAGATAACATTGACAAGCGCGCAAAGTTGGCTATCCTCAATGGATGTACTTCCGTTCGATCCGTTAAATCCGTTGAGGGAGATAGCCTATGCAAGACTCAGAGACACCCTGGGAACCGGAACCGGTCGACGCCGCAGCATTTCACCAGGACGCTCAGCCCAACATCAACCGCGCGCCCTACGATCAAGTCTTTGGTGTGACCTTCAAACGCGCCGCCCACAGCAAGCGCGTGCGTTACAATCCGGCGGAACCCGCGCCGCAGATGCCGGAGCCGTGGCAGGGCAGCGGCGAGGCGGTGGTGCGCTGGCTCTTCAGCGAACTTCCCGGCACGGCGGAACATCTGCTGGATGGCGCAACTTTCGCCTTTCTGCACGACCTCACGCTGTCGCCCGGCGCGGCGACCGGGCAAAAAGCCAATCCCGGCCTGGACAAAATCTACTACGTCGTGAGCGGCATGGGACGGCTCTATCACCGCCCCACCGATGGCAGCCCCGTGATCGCGCGCGTCCTGCGTCCCGGTGACGCGGCCCTCGTGCGGGGTGATGAACTGCACAGCGTAGCGAACGAGGCAGAGGACGAGTTGCGCCTGATTGTCCTGGGCCTGCGTCGGTCAGGCGAGACACCTACGCGACAGGAGAACGCATGAGCCGCCGCGTCGTCGTCATCGGAGCCGGAGCGGCGGGATTAATCGCCGCCGGGCGCGCCGCCGAGTTAGGCGCGGATGTGATCGTGTTAGAGAAGATGCGCGAGGCGGGTAAGAAGATCCTCGTCAGTGGGCAGGAACGCTGCAACCTCACCAACACCGCGCCATTGGATAAATTCCTCAGTCATTATGGACGGAACGGGCAATTCCTGCGCAACGCCTACCACCGATTCTTCCGCGATGAGTTGCTGGCGTTGCTGGCGCGCTACGGCGTCGAGACGCAGGAAGAACGCGGCGGGCGCGTCTTCCCGGCCTCCGGGCAGGCCGGTGATGTGCGGGATGCGCTGCTGCGCTATGCCACATCCCACCGGGCCGAGATTCGCTATCGCGCTGAAGTCCGGCGGCTGCTCATTGATGAGGGCGCGGTCATCGGCGTGGAAGTGGCGAACGGCACGCGCGTCCCGGCGCACGCCGTCATCCTGGCGACGGGTGGCGCCTCGTGGCCGGCCACCGGCTCTACCGGCGATGGCTACCGCATGGCGCAGGAGGCCGGACACACGATTGTCCCGCTGCGCCCGGCGCTCGTCCCCTTGACCGTCGCCGAGCGCACATTGGCAAAAGCGCTCCAGGGGGTGAGCTTGCGCAATGTGGCCTGCACGTTCTACACGCAAAAAGGCAATGGGCCGGCGAAAATACTGCGCCTCCCCTACCCTATGCCGCCCACCGGCGAGATGCTGTTCACGCACTTCGGCGTCTCCGGCCCGCTGATCCTCACGGCATCGCTGGCAGTGGTGGATGCACTGCGCGACGGCGCAAGGGTAATGCTCAGCATCGATCTCAAGCCGGGGATGAGCGAACAAGACGTCCATGCCCGGCTGCAACGCGAATTCGAGGAACACGCCCACCGCCAACTGGCGAACTTGCTGCGGGGCTGGGTTCCCGCGACGCTGGCGGACGCACTCGCCGGGCTGAGCAACGTCGCCGCCGACCGGCACGTCCACACCATCCGCGCCGAAGAGCGCGCCCACCTTGCCGCGCTGCTCAAGGACTTCCGTTGGACGATCACCGGTTCGCTGCCGCTGGCAGCGGGGATGGTCACGGCGGGTGGCGTGGCGCTCAAGGAAGTGCATCCGGTGAGCTTCGAGTCGCGCCTCGTGCGGGGGTTGCACATCGTCGGCGAGACGCTCGACATTGCCGCCGACACGGGTGGGTTCAACTTGCAGGCGGCATTCAGTACCGGTTATCTTGCCGGCGAACATGCAGGGAGCGAGGAAAAGACATAAAAGGTGCTGTGGCCGGTCTCCAGACCGCGCTATCCCAATATTTGATGCTTCAATCAAATATTTAGCAAAATTTACTACAACGCTCTTGACTTTTCTGCCAACACAGGTATCCTGTGCTCAGATTTCCAACCTGGACTCTCGACCCTCAATTTCAGACTTTTGACTATGCACAGGGAGGCGAAGTGACCGAACAACATCCTTACATCGCCATTGAGGGCGTCATCGGTGTAGGAAAAACGACGTTGGCGCGGCTGTTGCAATCCCGTTTCAAGGGCAGCACGATCCTGGAAGCCTTCGACGAGAACCCCTTCCTCTCCGACTTCTACAGTGACCGTGCGCGGTACGCCTTCCAGACGCAACTGTTCTTCCTGCTCAGCCGTTATCGCCAGCAGCAGATGGCTGCCGAATATCTACGCCACGGTGCGCTGCTCTCCGATTATTTCTTCGCCAAAGACCGGCTCTTCGCCCACCTCAACATCACCAGCGAAGATGAGCTGGCGATGTATGATCGCCTCTACGACACGCTTTCCGAACGGGTAAGAACACCTGACCTGGTGGTCTACCTGCGCGCAGAGATGGACACGCTGATGGCGCGAATTGCGATGCGCGACCGCACCTACGAGCGCCAGATGGAGCGCGCCTACATCGCGGCCCTGCGCCAGGCCTACGAGTCGCTGTTCGCCAATTACACCGCCACGCCACTCCTGGTTATCGAGACGGACGAGATCGATTTCGTGCGCCAAACCGATGATCTGGACGACATCGAAAACCGGGTCCGCGCTGCGCTGGCTGGTGTGCGCCAGCCCACCCTGCCCGACATCGTCACGAGCGCCCCGCCACGGCCGGCCTGGACGCTCATCTCCGCCCCGGCTCCCGAACCGCGCAGTGAAGCCAACTGGCAGGCCCTCGGCGACTTCCTGGCGCTGGCCGAAGCCGTGGGCCGCATCGGCGGCGCGCTTTCACAGCAACCGCCCATCGGGCCGGAAGGTGCGCCGGCAGCGATGCAGGCAGCCCTGCAAGATGCCGCGCGCGCGCTCAACATTCTGTCACTGCGCACGGGTGTCAGCCTCGAGAAACAGGAGGAAAGGCGATGACCAAACACTTCATTGGGGTCGCCGGCAACATCGGGGTGGGCAAATCTACGCTGACGGCGCTCCTCAGCCAGCATCTGGGTTGGGAACCGTTCATGGAAGGCGTACAGGACAATCCTTACCTGGCGGATTTCTACTCGGATATGTCACGTTGGAGCTTCCACTCACAGGTGTTCTTCCTGGCCCGCCGGTTACGTCACCACCGGCAGTTGCTCGACCGCCCCAACTCGGTCATCCAGGATCGCACCGTCTACGAAGACGCCGAGATCTTCGCCCGCAACCTGTACAAGCAGGGATCGATGGAGGCGCGCGACTACGAAACCTACTGCGAACTGTATCAAGCCGTGATTTCCATCCTGCCCCCACCGAATCTGGTACTGTACCTGCGCGCTTCAACGCCGACGCTCATCAAACGCATCCAGCAACGCGGGCGACCTTACGAACGCCAGATCACGCCGGAGTATCTGGAAAGTCTGAATGTGTTGTACGAGGACTGGTTCAACCACTTCGCCCTGTGTCCGGTGTTGACCATCCCGGCAGACCGGCTGGATTTTGTCGCCAACGGTGAGCATCTCGACTTGATCATCACCCGCATCCTGGAAAGACTCCACGGGAAGGAGGTTGTGAACTTTGACTGAAAATAAAACCAGCACTTTTCTTTATGAAGCTGCGCTCACGATCAGCGCCAAGCTGGACACCAACGAAGTCCTGCAACGGTTGATGGCCCTTACGCATCAACACTTCAAGCCCGACGCAGCCTCCGTCGCCCTTGTCAATCCGGATGGCACACTGGTTTTCCGTGCGGCCTCCGGCGAGAGCGCCCAGCAAATCCTGGGTATGGAAATGCCCAGGGGGGCAGGCATTGTGGGCTGGGTGGCAGAAAACGGCCAGCAGTTGTGGGTGCCGAACGTCTATCTGGACAGGCGCTTCTATCCAAATGCAGACAAACAAACCGGCTTCAAAACCAGCGCCATCCTCGCTGTACCCGTGCGCATGGGCGATCAAACCCTGGCCGTCGTCGAAATGATCAATCCGGCACCGGATACCGACCTGCAAGAAGCACAGGATACCATCACCGCGCTGGCCTCGTTGGCCGCCCCCGCCATCCAAAACGCGCGTCTCTTTGAACAGATGCAACGCGCCGAAGCCCGTTACCAAAGCCTTTTCGAGCAGAATCTGGATCCGATTATCATCCTCGATCCGCGCGGGAATTTTCTGGAAGTGAACCGCGCAGCACAGAAACTGCTCCCCCTAACCAGACCGGAAGACGATACCGACTACGTCCCCCAGACCGATCTCGAAAAACTGATGCTCACGCCAGCCCAGTACGATGCCCTCAAAGCACAAGTGGATGCCGAGAGTATCACAACCTGGGAGATCAAAACTCGTACTGCGGACGACGAAGAACGCACCCTGGAAGTTTACTTTTCTGCCTTACCGCGCTACCTGCCCGGCGGCGCATACCAATGGTTGGCCCACGACATCACCGACCATGTAGCGCTGGCTGAGATGCGCGAGCAGCTCTCGAATATGATTGTCCATGACCTGCGCGTACCGCTCGGAAACATCACCAACACGCTGGAATTGGTGCTGACGGCCTGGCGCGAAAAAGACGTTTCCGTGCCGTTTGAGCAGGTTCTGGAAATCGGTTTACGCAGCGCGCACCGCATGGAGCGCCTCATCAGTAACATCCTGGACGCACGCAGACTGACCTCGCACAAAACGCTGACAGTCTCGGCGATTCGCATCCCTGATATGATAGCCGATGTAATCGAGATCATTCAGCCTTCTATCCGGCGGCACAGGCATACCCTGATTCGTCGCATTCAGGATGATCTGCCACCGATGCTGGGGGACCTGGACCTGCTGCGCCGGGTGTTGCTCAACTTGCTGGACAATGCTGCCAAATACACACCGGACGGTGGCGCCATCACCCTCGCCGTGCAAGCCGATGAGCACAACTTCCACTTCGCCGTCAGCGATAACGGCCCCGGCATCGCGCAGGCGGATCAAGCTCACCTCTTTGAAATGTTCTACCGCGCGCGCACCAACCCACAGCTAAACGGCGCCGGCATCGGCCTGGCCTTCTGCAAGCTGGCGGTCGAAGCGCACGGCGGCAAGATCGATATACGTAGCGAACCCGGCAAAGGTTCAACCTTCATCTTCAGCATCCCACGCCAACTACCTGAAAACGCCCCCTACCACGAATCCACGGTGACGGAGAACGTTCTATGACCCGACGCCTCTATTACACCGACGCCGCGTTGGTCACCTTCGACGCGCGCATCGTCGCCCAACGTGAGACTGAACGTGGCCCGGCAGTGCAGTTGGATCAGACGGCGTTCTATCCCACATCGGGCGGACAGCCGCACGACACGGGGACGCTCGCCGGGATTCCGGTGGTGGATGTGTGGGACGAAGAAGACGCCGGGGGGCCGGGCACAGTCTGGCATCTCCTGAAGGCCACACCCGCCGTGGTTGCCGAAGTTGCTCCTGGCAACCTGGTGCGCGGCGTCATCGACTGGCCACGGCGCTTCGATCACATGCAGCAGCATACCGGACAGCACATCCTTTCGGCGGCCTGCGTGGAACTGTACCAGGGGAACACCATCGGCTTCCACCTGGGCAGCGAGGCCAGTACCATCGATCTCGACCTGCCACAGCTCACGTGGGAAGCAGCGTTCAAAGTCGAAGACGCCGTCAACCGCGTGATC
>JAIOAS010000032.1 GCA_019873725.1 Chloroflexota bacterium
TTTCATCCCCAACTCTTTCTGCACTTGGGCAATGGTCTTCTCGCGGATGTTCAACGCGACGGTCGCGCCCATCTTCTTCGCCAGCTCCAGGCGATAGGGGTTCATGTCGGTGGTGACGACGTAGCGCGCGCCCGCGTGCCGGGCAATTGCCGTCGCCATGATGCCGATCGGTCCCGCGCCGGTGATCAACACATCCTCGCCAAGCACCTTGAACGCCAGCGCCGTGTGCGTCGCGTTGCCGAACGGGTCGAAGATGCTGAGAATGTCCAGCGGGATGTTGGGATCGGCGTGCCACACGTTGGTCACGGGGATGCACAGGTATTCCGCGAACGCGCCGGGTCGGTTGACGCCGACGCCCTGCGTCTGGTTGCACAAATGCCGCCGCCCGGCCAGGCAATTGCGGCAGCGTCCGCAGACGATGTGCCCCTCGCCGGAGACGATATCGCCCACTTGCAAGTCGTGGACGTTGCTACCGAACGCCGCCACCGTCCCCACAAACTCGTGCCCGATCACCATTGGCACGGGGATCGTCTTCTGCGACCAGGCGTCCCAATTCCAGATATGCACGTCCGTCCCGCAAATCGCGGTCTTGTGGATTTTGATCAACACGTCATTGATCCCCACCTCCGGTTCGGGAACGTCTTCCAACCACAATCCTTCTTTTGCATAACGCTTGACTAAGGCTTTCATCGCACTCTCCTTTCTGTGACAGTAAACCCTTTCATTCCGAATTATACGTTTTCTATGGATTTTGTAACCTGCAACCTGGAATAAACATACCATGCCTGTTGTCCCAAAAATGCTATAATGGAGACGGCATACTAATCACGGAAGTGGAGGGATAGCTCGATGAAGAAAATGTTGTGTATCCTCGCTGTGTGTGGGATGCTCGGTCTGGCGCTAAGCGGCTGTGGCGGGAAACAGTCGGCGTCAGACGGCGGCGCGCTCAAGGGCAATATCGCCATCTCCGGCGCGTGGGCGTTGTACCCGATGATGGTCACGTGGAGTGAGGAGTTCCAAAAGGTCTACCCTGACGTACAGTTCGATGTCTCGGCGGGGGGCGCGGGCAAAGGGATGGCCGACGCGCTCGGCGGTGCGGTGGACATCGGTATGGTGTCCCGCGACATTCACGACACCGAAGTGGAGCAAGGCGCGTTTCGCGTGCGGGTGACGCGCGATGCCGTCCTGCCCACCATCAGCGCGAAGAATCCCCACCTGGCCCGTCTGCAAGCCGGCGGCGCAACGCAGGCCGTGCTGAAGGGCATCTGGCGCGGCGAAATCACCACCTGGGGACAGGTCCTCGGCGATCCCAGCATCACCGACGAGATCCATGTCTACACCCGCTCCGATGCCTGCGGTGCGGCAGAAACCTGGGCACAATATCTCGGCAATTTCAAGCAAGAGGACTTGCAGGGTGTAGCCGTCTATGGCGACCCCGGACTCGCCAGCGCCGTCACCCAGGACCCATTGGGGATTGGCTTCAACAACCTCAACTTTGCCTACGACGCCGACAGCGGTAAGCCGGTGGAAGGACTGCAAATTCTGCCACTCGACCGCAACGAGAACGGCAATATCGATGCCGCCGAAAACTTTTACGCCGACAAGAAGGGCGTCATGGTTGCCATCGCCGAGGGGCGCTATCCTTCGCCGCCCGCGCGCACGCTCAACCTCGTCACCAAAGGCAAACCCACCGGGATCACGCTGGCCTTCATCAAGTGGATCCTCACCGACGGCCAGGCATTTGTGGAACCCACCGGTTATATTCCTCTCACCGACGCAGAACTGGAAGCCGAGCTGGCAAATCTCAAATAACGGCATCATGGCCCACAACCAAAATCTACGCCGGTTGAAAGACCGCAGCGCGGGGCACGTTATGGGTGGCCTGACGTGGGTAGCTGCCACGTTGGTGATCGCCATTGGGCTGGCGTTGCTCGCCCGCGCGCAACCGTTGTTGGATCTCCAACCCCTGGGAAGCCTGCTGACCTCGTCGGAGTGGAGTCCGCTGCGCGGCCAATTCGGCTTTTTCCCCTTTATCGTTGGGACGCTGGCCGTCACGCTGCTGGCGATGTTCCTGGCCGTGCCACCGTGTCTGCTCACCGCAATCTACCTCGCGGAGTACGCACCCGCGCGCCTGCGGCAGAGCGTCAAGCCGGCAATCGACGTGCTGGCGGGCATCCCCTCGGTGGTGTACGGCGTGTGGGGGACGCTTACCGTCGTGCCGGTCATCCGTGACTACGTGACGCCCTGGGTGAGCCGGACACTCGGCTTCATCCCCCTGTTCCGCGCCGATAATCCCACCGGTTACGGCGTGCTGGCGGGTGGCGTGGTGCTGGCGGTGATGGTCTTTCCCATCATCATCTCGGTGACAGAAGAAGTGATCCGCGCGGTGCCCTTCGGGATGCGCGAGGCGGCGCTGGCCCTGGGCGCGACACGCTGGCAGATGATCAAGACCGTGGTGCTGCGCCGGGCGCGACCAGGTGTGATCGCCGCCGTCGTCCTGGGCTTCTCGCGCGCTTTCGGCGAGACAATGGCGGTGATGATGGTGACGGGCAACGTCGCGCAAATCCCGCGTTCCATCTTCGACCCGGCCTACACCCTGCCGGCGCTCATCGCCAACAACTACGGCGAGATGATGTCCATCCCGCTGTACGATGCGGCGTTGCTGGCGGCGGCGCTCGTGCTGCTGATTGTGGTGCTGATCTTCACGATCATCGCCCGTATCGTCCTGGCGCAAGCCATCAAATCAGCAGCGTGACAAGGTTTAGTCAGCAGATTAAGCAGATTAAGCAGATTTTTATCTTTAATTCGCGTAGATTAGCGAGATTAGCGGTTTGCTTTCAATGGAACACAAATGATGAAAATCAACAAACATCTCGAAGAGCGCATCATGAAGGGGCTGATGGTCGCTTCGTTGGCGCTGGTGGTGGGCAGCCTTGTCGCCATTCTCGGCACAGTGCTTGCGAAGGGGCTGCCCGCGCTCAATTGGGCAATGCTCACCCAGACACCCAAAGGCGGCTACTACCTGGGCAAAGAGGGCGGCATCCTCAACGCGATCACCGGCTCGCTGGTGCTGGTGGCCGCGGCGACGGCGCTGAGTTTCTTTCCGGCGCTCGCCGTCGTCCTCTACCTGCACCTGTTCGCCAAACACAACCGCTTGCTCGACCTCACCCGCCTCTCACTGGACGTCCTGTGGAGCGTGCCCTCCATCGTCTACGGCGCGTTCGGCTTCACCCTGATGCTGATGCTGGGGCTGCGCGCGTCGCTGCTCGGCGGCATTATCGCGCTAGCGCTGTTGGAGTTCCCGGTGATGATCCGCACGATGGATGAAGTGCTGCTGATGGTGCCCCACGAACTGAAGGAAGTCTCGTACGCAATGGGAGCGACGCGCCTGGAGACCGCCGTGCGCGTCGTCCTGCGGCAAGCCGCGCCCGGCCTGCTGACCGCCGTGCTGCTGGCCTGCGGGCGCGGCATCGGCGACGCGGCTTCGGTGCTGTTCACCGCCGGCTACACCGATCGTATGCCGACCACGCTGCTGCGTCCGGTGGCGTCGCTGCCGCTAGCGGTGTTTTTCCAGCTTGGGACGCCGGTGCCGCAAGTGCAGGAGCGGGCCTATGCCTCGGCGCTGGTGCTGACGGTCATCGTGCTGGCGCTAAGCCTGGGTGCGCGCAGCCTCACCCGCCGCCTCTCGCGCCACATCATCCACTGATGGAGCTTATACTGTCAGCAGATTTAGCAGATTCAGCAGATTTGACTCTTATCTTACTTGCCATTTGCCATTTTCGAGGAGCATTATGGATAGTGCAATCAACGATCCGTTGATCCAGATTCAAGGCTTGAACGTCGCCTACGGCAGCCAGCTCGCCATCCGCGACGTGAGCGTTGATATCCCGGCCCAGCAGATCACCGCGATCATTGGGCCGTCGGGCTGCGGTAAGACGACGCTGCTGCGCTCCATCAGCCGGCTGACCGAGTTGGTGGATGGTGTGCGCGTGTGGGGCAAGATTTTGTTCGATGGGCAGGACGTCTACGCGCCGGATGTGGATGTGACGGAGGTGCGCAAGCGTATCGGGCTGCTGGCGCAGCGCCCCTTTCCCCTGCCCATGTCGATCTACGACAACGTGGCCTACGGCCCGCGTCTGTACGGCGTGCGGCAGCGCGAGGCATTGAACGCCATCGTGGAGAAAGAACTGCGCGCCGCCGGGCTGTGGGACGAGGTGAAGGATCGCCTGCACGCTCCCGCCACGGCGCTCTCGATCGGGCAGCAGCAACGGCTGTGCCTGGCGCGCGGGCTGGCGGTGGAGCCGGACGTACTGCTGTGCGACGAGGTCACCTCGGCGCTGGATCCAATCTCGGCGCAGCGCATCGAAGGGCGGCTGGTGGAACTGAAGACCAATTACACCATCATCCTGGTGACGCACGTACTGCGGCAGGCGCGCCGATTGGCCGATTACGTGATCTTCATGTACCTGGGCGAATTGATCGAGCACGGCCCGGCAGAACAAATCTTCCAGCATCCCCAACACCCCAAAACACGCGCGTATCTAGCCGGGGAACTGTACTGAATGTCTGATTTCCACTATAACGCACTATTTTCACCACGAATCTGCACTAATTTTCACGAATAGAAAGTCATATTAGTGTAGATTCGTGAAGATTCGTGGTTTAGTCTCGAGGGAGGCAGTATGGACAACTTGTGGCAGCTATTTGTGACGTTTCTGAAAGTCAATCTCTTGACCACATCTGGGCCGGCGTCGGCGGGGTTGCTCTACTCCGAGATGGTCGGCAAGCTGATGACACGGGAGGAGTTCGTCGAAGCCGTGGGCTATTCGAGCGTGCTGCCCGGCTCCGACGCGCTTCAGATGGCGATGTTCGTCGGCTACCGGGTGGGCGGCATCGCCGGAGCGGTGGTCGCCTGCCTCGGCGCGATCCTGCCGCCGACGGTCATCATGCTCGCCATCGCCATGCTGCTCACGCGCCTGCGCAGCGAGGCCTGGATCGGCAGTTTCGTCAAAGGGCTGACCCCGGCGATCGCTGCACTGCTGCTGGTGACAGCGTATCAGGTGGTCGGCGATAAAGGCTGGCAGGGATGGGCACCCTTCGTGTTGGGGACGGTGAGCCTGGCGGCGCTGCTGCTCTTCAAGGTCCCGCCGACGTTGGTACTGCTCGCCGCCGGCATCGTCGGCATCGTCATCTACCGGTAATACCAGACTCAGTAGATCCAAAAATGCTCCAAGGAGATCGTCAGATCCCCGCAAAATTGGATCTACTGAGACTAAAAGTTTCACGAGGTTGTTGAGACTTTTGTAGTCTTCGCCCTCGAGGAGAAAAGCGCATGAACCTGTTATTGTGCACCGATGGAACACCCAGGAGCGAGGGAGCACTGGCGTTTGGCACTCGTCTGGCGCAGATGCTCAAAGCCTCTGTGACCGTGTTGGGGGCATGTGAACAACCCGCGCAGGAAGCCACATTCGCCGAGAGCCTGGCAGAGGTCTGCGCCCGCCTGACGGCCAACGGTGTGACGTGCGAAACCGTACTACATCCCATGCCGATCCGCCATGCCGTCGTCGCGCAGGCCACAGCGATTGCCTATGACATGGTCATCGTGGGGCTGGTGGAACGCGGACGGCTAAGGCGCTGGCTGCGGGGGCCTTCGACCCGCCGCATCCTGCAATACGTGACCGCTCCCGTGCTCGTCGTGCCGTTCGACCGTCCGGCGATCCGCAACATCCTGCTGTGCAGCGGCGACTTGTGGTATCCCGCCGCCACGCTGGAGTTAGTGCAGCGCATTGCCTTGAGCGCCGGCGCTGAGGTCACGTTGCTATACGTCGTGCCGGAGCCGCAACTCAACTATCCTGTGCTGCGAGAAATAGAGGATGCCTGGGGCGTCCTGCTGCAGACCGACACATTGCAGGGACGCAATCTGCGCAGTTGTCGGGAAGCCTTGCGCAGTCAGGGAATCGAAACCGGCGTCAAATTGCGCCACGGCCCCGTCGCCGAGCAAATCCTCACCGAAATCCGCGACGGTGAATACGATATGGTGGCCCTCGGCTCCACCTACGCCGCGCAAAGCCTGCGCCGCTACTTCGCCCCCGGCATTACGAACAGGATGGTCGAACACGCGGGGAGGCCGGTGTTGGTGGTGCGGCACCGATAGCCCGTTCAGGATGCACACTATGATTTACAGGGATCGCCAGATCCCCGGCTACGTGCACGAGCCACCACCGGCTCGAAGGCAAACCGCAGCGGCCCACTATCCAGCCAGTAAGCGTGAACCCGCCATAGTTATCAGGTGTCTCACAGGCGGCTTTACGGCTTCAAGATCATGACCGGGCAATTGCACAGCTCACGGAATTCCTCAGGGTTGGCGTTGCCCATGTGCATCGGCACAACAACTTTGGGATTGATGTCCCCAGCGGCTTCCGCTGCTTCCTGGACGTTCATCGTGTACGTGCCATCGATGGGCAGCAAGGCCACGTCGCAATCGATCGCCTGCATTTCCGGGATACGGCTCGTGTCTCCGGCAAAATAGAGCCGCTCCCCACCCCAGGTGACGATAAAGCCAAGTCCACCAGCATCTTTGGGATGGTAAGACTTCCCGATATTGTAGGCAGGCACCGCCTCGATGGTGACTTCATCGACCGTCACCGCTTCCCCCGCTTTGAGCACCCGGACTTCGCCGGGGACGGTGGTGTTTTTCAGTTTGGCTGCCACGGTTTCATTGGTAATGATGACCGTTTCCGCCGTGCTGATTTGCTTGAGAATCGCGGGGGAATAATGATCGTTATGCGCGTGGCTGATCAGGATAATGTCCGCCGGAATCACCTCGCCCTGCAACTTCGTCGGATCGAAGTAGATCGTCGGCGGTCCGTCCAGCCGGAAGCTGGCATGTTCCAGGTATCGCAGGTGTTCGAGGATGGCCGGCGGCGCATCGGTCACGACCGGTTGTGTCGGGCCTGTGGTGGGCAGCGATGATTTTGGTTCAGCGGTTGCCGCTGGCACCGTCGGCGGAGGTGGCGGCGTTGATGTGGCGGCTGCACCCGCTGCTGCTGTCGGCGATTGAGCTGCTGGTGTGAGTGTAGGAGCCGAAGTACACCCACTCATAATCCATACCAAGCACAGCAATAGGGCGAACCAAAGCTGATGTGTTTTCATCATGCACCTCCTAATGAATTGTATCTCTACAACGCTTTTAGGGCGCGCTGCCGCCGCGCTTCGTAGAGGAAGATCGAGGCGGCTACCGAGGCGTTGAAGGACGTGGCGGAGCCGTACATAGGGATGGTCACGTAGGCGTCGCACAGCGTCTCGAAGTAATGGCTCAGGCCCACAGTCTCGTTACCAATGGCAACCACGGTCGGGCCGGTGAGATCGTGCGCGTAGAGCGGCGTTGTCGCGTGCGAGCTGGTAGCGACCATCTGCACCCGTCCCAACGTGTCACGCGCCGTCGCCAGCCACGCTTCCAACGCCGCATGTTCCGGCACGCGCAGCACAGGCAAGGCAAACAGTGAACCGATGCTGGCGCGCACCGTTTTCGGATCATACAGGTCGGTGGCATGCCCGGTGATGAGGACGGCGTCAGCGCCGAGCGCGTCGGCGGAGCGGATCGTGCTGCCCAGGTTGCCGGGGCTGCCAGGGCGATCCAGCAGTAGCACGAGCAAATCGTCTTTGAGAGGGATGCGCGCCAGGTCGTCGGGGCGCTGCGCCACCACTGCCAGCAGTTCCGAGGCCATCTCGCGGTCGCTGAGCTGCGTAAGGACGTACTCGTTCACTTCCAGACGCGCTTCCGGCGGCGTCTGCGCGATGATGTCAATGCCCCAGTCGGTGTGTTCGACTTCCGGGCAGTAGATGAGCCAACGCACGTCCCAATCGTAGAGGTACGCGGCGCGGATCGCGGCGACGCCTTCGATGAAGAACAGCTTGTGCTTGTTGCGCTCGCGCCGTTCTTCTGCCAGCGCACGCACGAGTTTGATTTTATCGTTTTTGAGGGAGGTGATCATGGGGCATCAGCAATACACAGCGCCGGAGAAACTCCGCAGGATTCAGCACTTCAAACGCTCCACTAGCTAACTCGGCAAGGAAATGACGGTTATCCGAGATCAGATAATTTGCCCCTTGCCATTCAGCGAATGCGCCAATCCATGCATCTGCCTTTTCGCGCAACCCTAAGGCGATATATTTGTTGACCAAATCTACCGGTACAGGCGCATCTATAATTTTCACACGAGGCGCTCGGTTTAGCAAAGCATAAAGCAACCGGACTTGAGTAGGATGTAAATTACGGGTCACTTCCTTCATGACAATCCGGGGGATGACAACATCCAGGCGCGGAAGTAATAGCATAAGGGTCTCTGAATTTGGATCAGCACCGGAGATGCCAAAGATGAACTGGTTGCTATCAATACAAATGCGCATAGTCCTCTTCGAAAATCTGCTGCCGTATCTGGCGGAGATTTGCGATCACTTCTTCTTTGGTATCCCCCAATCCAAACCCACCGGCCGCGTGGATATCACGCTGCAGGCGTTGAAAGTCACGCCGCCATGCCTCATACTGTATCTCAGCCAGGCGACGTTGCACAGCCTGTGAAATGAAATCAACCAAATCCGGGAACGCCATTTCCTGTTGCGCCCATACCAGTTCGTTGTACAATCCTTCAGGAATCTCCCACACCACCTCGCGGGATGCCATAGTACACCTCCCGAAATCTTTAGATTTTCCTAATGCTCTGAAGAAAGTATGCTTACTCACGACTCTTGACTGTGTCACCCCTAGTATACCCTAGACGCCGCTTAACTGCAATAATTGATAGCCGATGAAGTGGGACGCACTTTATCGAAAAAGTGCGTCCCACTTGAAATGCGTTCGAACGTAGAGTTCAAGACCGGGGCAATCAGGTCATAACTGAATAGTGATTGCGCCTGCTTTGATGTCCGGGATGATGCGCGTGCCTTGCGCGTCAACCTGAGCTGTACCGCCTTTCACAGACTGCACAGCGGGGATGTTCCGCAGGACAACGGACCACGGCTGCGTCGCGCCTTCGACGTGCACGTGAATCTGCTGCCCGGCGCGCGTTGCGGTGACGGTGAACGCCGTCTCGCCCTTGAGCGTCGGCACACGCGCGGAGGTTGTCGCACCGTCCGCCAGCTCGAAGAGATGGAACGTCACGCCGTCGGCGAAGTCGTAGTCGGGCTTCCGGTCGTTCGCGCCGACCGCGACAATCGAGTTGGGACGCGCCATCAACGGCAGGCTGAGATAGCCGTGCGTCTCGCGTACCCAGCGCCCGCCTTCGACCACGGCATTGCTGAGGAAGTTTGTCCAGCGGCCTGCGGGCAGGTAGTAATCCACCACGCCATCGGATCGGAAGATCGGCGCAACGAGCAGCGCGCCGCCGAGCATATACTGCCGGTCAAGCGTGTCGCAGCCCGGATCGTCGGGGAATTCCAGAATCATGGCACGCAACATCGGCGTGCCGTGTGTATGGGCTTCGATAGCCGCGTCAAAGAGGTAAGGCATCAGGCTACACTTGAGTTTGGTGAAGAAACGCAGCACGTCACTCGCCGTCGGGCCATCGTATCCGGCTTCGTCGAAGAGCCAGGGCACGCGGTAGGAGCTGTTGCCGTGCAGGCGGCTGTGCGACGAGAGCAGGCCGAACGCGCACCAACGCTTGTATACGTCCGCCGACGCCGTCAACTCGAAACCGCCCATGTCGTGGCTCCAGAAGCCGAAGCCTGACATGCCAAGCGAGAGGCCGCCGCGCAGGCTTTCGGACATAGATTCAAAGGTGGCGGTGCTGTCGCCGCCCCAGTGGACGGGATACTGCTGCCCGCCCGTCGTCGCCGAGCGCGCGAAGACGGTCGCTGCGCCCTTGCCGAGCTTCTCTTCCAGCACCTCGAACACCGTCTGGTTGTAGAGTTGCGTGTAGTAGTTATGCATCAGCACCGGGTCCGAGCCATCGAAGTAAACGACATCCGTGGGGATGCGCTCGCCGAAGTCGGTCTTGAAGCAATCCACGCCCATATCCACCAGCGCGCGCAGTTTGTCGCCGTACCAACGGCGCGCCGCCGGGTTGGTGAAGTCCACCAGCCCCATCCCCGCCTGCCACTTGTCCCACTGGAACACAGACCCATCGGCGCGCTTGAGCAGGTAGCCGTGCGCCATCCCCTCGTCGAAGAGCGCCGAACGCTGCGCGATGTACGGGTTGATCCACACGCAAATTTTCAGGCCGCGCGCCTTGAGCCGTTGCAGCATCCCCACCGGATCGGGGAAGACCGCCGGATCCCACTCGAAGTTGCACCAGTGGAAGGCTTTCATCCAGAAGCAGTCGAAGTGGAAGACGTGCAGCGGCAGGTCGCGCTCGGCCATACCTTCGATAAAGCTGGTCACGGTGGCCTCGTCGTAGTTGGTGACGAAGGACGTGGTCAGCCAGAGGCCGAAGGACCACGCCGGCGGCAGCGCGGGCCGTCCGGTGAGCGCGGTGTAGCGATCCAGCACCTCTTTGGGCGTGGGGCCATAGATGACAAAGTAATCCAGGGACTCACCCGGCACGCTGAACTGCACGCGCTCGACCTTCTCCGAAGCGATTTCCAGCGAGACCTTCTCCGGGTGGTTGATGAAGACGCCGTAGCCGCGATTGGTCAGGTAGAGCGGGATGTTCTTATATGCCTGTTCGCTGCTCGTGCCCCCGTCCTCCTGCCACAGATCAACGACCTGCCCGTTTTTGACGAACGGCGTGAAGCGCTCACCCAGCCCGTAGACGCACTCCCCCACGCCGAGCGCCAGTTGCTCGTGGATGAAGCACCCATCGGGCGTATCCACAAAGCCGAGCGCGCGCCACCCGCTTTCGGTGATGACCCTGTCGCCATCCTTGAACTGCACTTTCCAGTCCCCGGCCTTTTCGACGCGCGCCGTCAACTGCCCACTCTGCAATGTGGCGGCTTTGGCGTCGTTGTGGATGACCACATCCGGCGCCGGCTGCGGATACAGCGTGAATGTCGGCTTGCGCGGCAGCCCACCCTTGTGATGCCACACCTGCACGCGGATGACGTTCTCCATCGGCGCGGAAAAGCGTACCGTGAGCACCGGCAGGTTGAGCGTGTCCCCGCGATGATTGACCCGCCGGGTCGGCGCGTAGACGGTCAGCGCGTCGGGTTCTACCTCAACGTCGTAGACGTGCACCGCGTAATGCGGCGTCACGCCTTCTCGAATGTTCCAATAGCCATCGGTGAATTTCACAGTCTACCTCCCAATCTACAGATTGTTGCCAACCACGAATTGACCAACAAATAGAAATTCACGGTTGGCGTATGTCTCTACTCAGCGCGGATAAAGGTCTTCAGTCACAAAGAAAAGACATCATCGAAAGTTTTCACTGCCAATGAAAACTTTCTTTAATCACAACTCTCCCGCGTAACGCACATCATACGGCGCGACCTGCGCGATGGTGTACGCCCGGCGCATCTGCATGAGCTGCTGGATGTGCCATTGGTCGTGGATGACCCAGGACGCGAACACATCGCCGGCGCTGATGTCGGCCCCCCAGGGCGCGGCCATGGCCGCTTCCCAATCGGGCGTACCCAGGCTCTCCAGCCATGCCAGCGAATTCCGGCGTTCCGCCAGGAAGTTCTCCACAGACGTGGCGAGATCGCGTTCATTGTAGCGGCGCTCCGTTACCCACGTGAAGGGAGTGATGTTTCCCCAGCCTTCTTCCGGCTTGTGGAGGATGACGTCCAGGTGCGCGCGAAAATCCTCGCGCTCCTCGTCGTAGAGGTGGTTAATGATTTCCAGGATCGACCATCTGTCCGCGTCCGGCTTCCAGCGTGCTTGCTCAGGGGAAACATCTTCCGTCAGCAGACGGATCAGCTTCGCGTGCTGCGCCATCAAGTGCCTGAGACTCTCGAAATCCATTGATTCGCTCCTTAATCGTTACCACGGCCATTCGTTGCCCAGATAATCGACGAGCACCAGGCGGTCTTCGTCGTCACGCGGATTCACAAAGAAGGGGATCGCGTAGGCGGCAGCATCTTCCGGTTCAAGATCGGCTTCGTTGTTCTTCTGCCCGCTCATGTAGGACCGCACCCAACCGGGATGGTAAACCCGGAAGGTATACCCCTCTGGTCGCAAGAAATTGAACAAATTCTTGACGGCCATGTTCAGTGCCGCTTTCGACATGCAATACCCAAACCAGGCAGTGCGGTAGCTACGCTCAATGCTGCCCGCTTCGGAGGAGACAAAGCACAGCCGCTTGAACGTCCCCCGATCCAGCAGCGGTAAGAACGCCTCGACTACCCGCAGCGGCCCCAGGCTGTTGACATCGAACAAACGGTGCATTTCGGCGTAGTCCTGCGGCTCGCGGATGGTGCGGGGATTGGTGCGCGTGCTGACGCCGGCATTGTTGATCAGCATATCGAGGTGCGGAATCTGCACCGCTACGGCCTGCGCTGCCGCCCGCACCGATTCGACCGAAGCCACGTCCAGCGGGACAATCTGCAGGTCGTGGGGATACTGCTCTTTCAGGTCAGACAACTCCGGCCACTCAGGCAGATACTGCCCGGCAAAGACACGCCAACCTTGCGCCAGAAGGCCGGAGGCGAGTCCAAAGCCCAATCCCCGATCTGCGCCGGTCACAAATGCTGTACGCCTGGCCGCTGCACACCAACGCAACGCATTGCCCAGCAAGGTCTGGAAGGAGGGATGCAGCCACACCTCAACGTTGTGGCCGGGCGTGAGCATACACACGCGCCCTGCCCCTTCAGAGCGCGTCCAACCGCCGGGCTGGATGCCGTGCTGTGAGGCGGTGGTCATAAAGATATCGGCGTCCGCATCATCCAGCGCCATCATGTAGTGCTCGTCCATCACAGTGAATGGCGTGCTGCCGACCGTCAGGGGATGCCCCACCTGTGGCTCCACGGTGACAGGGCACTGGGGCGGGTGGCTGACGAACACACCGCCCATCAATTCGCGGAACGCCGGTGTCTGGGCGTATCCGGCAGAGCCGGAATGAACGACCAGCAAGCCGTTGCCCCGGCGAACGTAGTTCACAAAAGCCGCCTCAACCTCCTCGGTCATCCAGGGACTTTCATCGCTCGCCGAGACGTTATTCGATTTGACGAACAGCACCACAGGATAGGCGGCCATCCGCTCTGCCGACCAGTCGGCGGCATTCTCAATCCAATCGAAGGTGAAACCCTGCTCAGCCAGCGGCGTCAGCCCCTCACGGGCGACCTGGGCAGGATGCCAGCGATCATCAGCCAGAACCAAAACGCGCATCTCCACACCTCCAAACACAGTTTATCAAAGACTACAAAAGTCTCAGCCGGTACCTCGTGAGACTTTTGTAGTCTGGCTCCTGCTTAAATTTCGATCTACTGAGTCTTACTTTCCATGTTTGATGAAGTGAGTATAAACTGACCTAAACAAAAAATCAAATACGCTGCGTGAGGTTTTCCCCCTAGATACCATCTACAGTTCGCCGTTCTGCAAAGCGGGCTGCCGTTCTGAAGGGTGCATTATAAAGCGCACTTTTCAAAAAAAGTGATAAAATACAAAAAGTTATGGATGTCTGTCACATGAAGAAGATAGACAAGGCGGGTGTGATCAGACTCAGTAGATCCAAAAATGCTCCACGGGGATCGTCAGATAAAATGCTCCAAGGGGATCGTCAGATCCCCGTTCCGGTCTGGATCTGGCGATCCAGACCAAGCAAAATTGGATCTACTGAGACTTCAGTTACCCCAAACGTTTATGGCAAAAGGAGGTAAATTTATCGAGACAGACTGTGAACTATCGAACACTCCACACTGATCCTTAGCGGGTGCCGCCAATTTCACCCCCTGGCTGTGCTGTGGTATTTCCAGAGCCAGCGACCATTCCATTCCCTATGTTTTTTTCAAATGTAAAGGAGATCTATAACCATGTTCAAAAAACTGCGGTTTTTCGCGTTTGCGTTTGTCATAGTAGCCTTGTTGACTACTATGGCTCCGGTGACTCAGGCGGTTGCCACCCCCTCTAACGACCCCAAAGATCAACAACGGGTCATCGTCTATTTTACTCCCGGCAATAAAGGCGCGGTCATGAACGCCCTGCAAGCCGCCAAAGGCCAGGTCCATTACGAATTCGACGACCTGGGCGCGATTGCGGTGACGTTGCCCACACAAGCGATGCAAGGCATCCAGCGCAACCCCAATGTGACAGGTATCGAGACTGATGTGCTTCGCCATCCAATGGGCGAGATTACGCCCTACGGCATCGATATGGTCCAGGCGCGCGCTGTTTGGGACGCAAATACAGACGGCGTCATCGATACAGGTGCGGCCACGGGTGAAGGGATCGTCGTCTGCGTGATTGACTCTGGGATCTACGCGGGGCACGAGGAGTTTGCCGGCGTCAACATCCTCGGCGGGTATCCGACAGGGTGGAACAATGATACCTGTGGACATGGCACGCACGTGGCGGGCACCATTGCCGCGCAGTTCGGCAACGGCGTCGGCGTGATGGGAGTTTCGCCCGGCAAGGTGTCGTTCTATTTCGTCCAGGTTTTCGGCGGTGCAGATTGCGGTTGGACGTATAGCTCCACGCTGGCAGACGCGGCCAATCGCTGCAAAGCGGCGGGCGCAAACATCATCAGCATGAGCCTCGGCGGCTCACAAAAGAGCAAGCTAGAAGAGAGTACCTTCAACACCCTCTATTCGCAGGGCATCCTCTCGATTGCAGCGGCGGGCAATGCCGGGACCTCGGCCTACAGCTATCCGGCGTCCTACAGCTCCGTTGTGTCGGTCGCCGCTATTGATCAAACAATGGCGTGGGCGGATTTCTCGCAGTACAACAACCAGGTCGAAGTGGCTGCGCCCGGCGTGGGCGTCCTGAGCACGGTGCCGTGGGTCTCCACCAACACATTGACCGTGGATGGCATCACCTATCAGGCCAATCACATCGATTATGCCGCCTATGGATCGGCCAACGGTGCGCTGGTGAACGGTGGTTTATGCGATGCCACCGGCGCATGGAGCGGCAAAGTCGTGCTCTGCGAGCGCGGAACCGTTGATTTTTACACGAAAGTGATGAACGTCCAAAACAGCGGCGGCGTGGCGGCCGTGATTTACAACAACGTGCCGGGCGGCTTCCTGGGGACGCTTGGTGAGGGCAATTCATCCACCATCGTCGCCATCAGCCTGAGCCAGGAAGACGGGCAGTATCTTGTCGCCAATAAACTTGGGCAGTCCGCTACCGTGGTCAGCACCGCCCCCGTAACCGGCAATGGGTATGAGGCCTGGGACGGCACCTCGATGGCGACGCCGCACGTCTCCGGCGTCGCAGCAATCGTGTGGAGCGGCGCGCGCACCAAGACCAATGCGCAGGTCCGCGCGGCGCTACAGGCAACCGCACTCGACCTCGGTACAGCAGGCAAGGACAACTACTACGGCTACGGCCTGGTGCAAGCCTGCTCTGCCCTGCAAGCGCTCGGTGGGCAATGCGGTGGAGGCGGTGGGACGAACCAGCCGCCCACGGCTGACTTCAGCTTCACCACCTCTGGCTTAACGGCGAACTTCACCGATGCCAGTAGCGACCCGGATGGGAGTGTTACCGCCTGGAGCTGGAACTTCGGTGACGGCGGCACTTCGACTGAGCAAAATCCAACCCACACCTACGCCACGGCGGGAACCTACACGGTCAGCCTGACCGTGACGGACGACGATGGAGCAACCGCTTCCACAAGCAAGAGTGTGACGGTGAGCAGCAGCAGTGAGCCGGTGATGTATGTGTTTGACATCACAATGACACCCAAGCGATCCGGCGCCAACCGCTACGCCATTGCCGTCGTGACCATCAAAGACACGGCCGGCAACCCTGTCAGCGGAGCGACGGTCTCCGGCGCCTGGAGTGGCGCCGTCTCACGCTCGGTCAGCGGGACGACCGGCACCAGTGGCACGGTGAGCTTCCAATCGCCCTCGATCAAAAAATCTGGCACCTTCATCTTCACCGTGACCAACGTGGTCAAAGCCGGTTTCGTTTACGACCCCAGCAAAAATGTCGAGACGAGTGACAGCGTCGTAGTACCCTAAGCACTCGCTATAGGTGCTGCCACCTGGCGGCGATCTTCTCAAAGCTTTCTGGGCGGGGCAGGCAGACTGCCCCGCCCAGCCTTATTTCACCAATCCAATACCGACCCGTCGTCGGGGTCGTACCGCTCCGGATTGCGCCAGTCGTGGTCAATCTTGTCCTCAAGGGCATCCATATCCAACTCGATGCCCAGACCCGGCCCGGTGGGCAGCTCAACGAAACCGTCTTTCGCCACAAATGGCTGCTTCAGATAGCCCTCACCCAACGTCGTGTGCTCCTGCGCAATGAAATTGGGGATCGAGGCGTCCAACTGGATGCACGCCGCCAGTGAGATGGGGCCCAGGGGATTGTGGGGCGCGATGCCGGCGTAGTAGGCTTCTGCCATCCCGGCGATGATCCGCGCCTCGTTGAGACCGCCCGCGTGACACAAGTCCGGCTGGAGCACCGAGGCCGCGCGCTTTTCCAACACCTCGCGGAAGCCCCACTTGGTGAAGACACGCTCGCCGGTAGCGATGGGCAGGTGCGTCCCGCGCGCAATGTCGGCCAGCACGTCGAGATTCTGCGCCTGGCACGGCTCCTCGATGAACATCGGCTGGTACGGTTCCAGCGCCTTGATCAACAGTTTCGCCGTCTGCGGGCTGATCGCGCCGTGGAAGTCAATAGCGATGTCGGCGTGCGGGCCACCGGCCTGACGCAGCGCCGCGAAGTGCGCCTCCGCTTCGTGAACAAACGCCAGGCTCTCGATGATCCGCGCCGGCCGCCCGCCGTGGACGCCCGTCTTGAAGGCCGTGAAGCCCTGCGCCATCCACGCTTTAATCGCTTCGGGATCGTTGGCGTGCTTGTACAGGCGAATGCGGTCGCGGGTTGGACCGCCGAAGAGCTTGTACACCGGCACACCGAGCGCCTTGCCGGTGATGTCCCACAGTGCCTGCTCTACCCCGCTCAGCGCGCTGGTGAGCAATGGCCCGCCGCGATAGAAAGCGTGACGGTACATCGCCTGCCAGTGATGGACGACGCGCGTGGGGTCCTTGCCGATCAAGTACGGCGCAAGTTCGTCCACCGCCCGCGCGCACGTCAGCGCGCGCCCTTCGAGGATCGGCTCACCCAAGCCCACCAGCCCTTCGTCGGTGTGTATCTGCAAGAACAGCCAGCGCGGCTTGACCAGAAACGTCTCTAGCTTCGTGATCTTCATCGAAAAATCTCCTTCAAAAATAGTCGCATAGTCGTCAGTCTTGTCGTCGCATAGTCGGAACGCCAGTTTCGGATTGCCAGGCGTGCATCACCCTGGCGTCTCCTCAAAATAGTCCAAAGTTCGAAATCAAAAGTCTTCGGTTGACCTGTTTGTTATCAGTTCCAGGTGGGAATGGGGCGTTCAGGCTCGAAGCCGATCAACGCTTGCGCGCGAGCGTAGCTGACCAGCGATTCGCTGCCTTCTACCGGGCGCTTCCACATCATCACCTCTGGGAAGAAAAATTCCGCCAACTGCTGCGAAGGTACACCGAGCGCGTTGTACTTGTCGTTGACGAAAAGCGGATGGCTGCCTTCGTACTCCGCCGTCAACCCCTTCTCGATCGCCTGCGCCACATCTTCCACGTGGATGATGGCCCAGAAGTCGGTACGGCCCCAAACCAGCAACTCTTCCGGCAGACGCGGACCTTCCAGGCGATCCCACATCCAACGGTTTCCCCCCGGTCTCCACTCGTGAAGGCGTTCGGCGCGCCGGGCTTCTGTCCGCTCGACGACGGCGCGCAGGCGTGAAACGCGCTTATCCGGCGGCAGAGCCATCACGGCGTCGAACGCTGCGCGCGCGCCTTCCCTGAAGAAGTTGATCCAGCCCCCACGCCGTAGCGCCGGATTCATCACGCCGGGAAAGCGCAAACACACGCCGGAAATCCCCTCACGCCGCCAGAAATAGGCCGCGGTCTCCTCAAGGATACCCTTGGAGAACGAGTAGATGTCTGTGGTGAAAGTGGGATGCTCCTCATCAATGGGGAAATATTGAATCGGAAATCCCTTGATACCGAAGTTGTACCCCAGCGCGTTGATCGAACTGGCGCTGACCACGCGCTTGATGCCCGCGTTAGCCGCCGCCTGGTAGACGTTGAACGTGCCACCGCAGTTGACGCGGAAAATTTCCTGCGCGGGTGCGGGATGCGGGCTGGTATACGCCGCCAGATGCACCACGGCATCCATGCCCTCGAACAGCGGCGCCAATCCCGCGTAGTCGGTCGTATCCACTTGATGATATTCCGCTCCGTGGACGGTTTCCCAGAGCGGTTCCGCAATCGCTTCCGGCGCGACCCGATCCAGGATGCGCACCTCATGGCCATGGCGCAGCAGGCGCGCGACCGCCACGCTTCCCACATTGCCAATCCCTCCTGTAACAACGATTCTCATCGAAATCCTACCCCCAGTGATTATGTCAAAATTTGCCCTTGCCAGCGCAAAGGTAAGAAGATTGTATGACGCGCGATGAAAAAGTCAACGGGGGTATAGGACAAATGATTGGGAATCGCTCGGGCCGGTCTCCGACCGCGCCCGCTCAATCCATTACCCTGCGGTGACACAATCGCTCGGGCCGGTCTCCGACCGCGCCCGCTCAAGGCCCATTTGCCAAACCCGCGCTTTGGAGTACAGTTCACGCATCCAATCGCACAAGGGAGAGGACAATGCAAACATCCCAATTCTTTATCCTGCTGATCGTATTTGTTGCCGTTATGACCGGCGGCATGTACGGATTCAGCAAACTGGCCTCCAAGATGGTCACGCGCGCGATCCAGGATCGCTTGCACGCGCTGCAAGAGGTCGTCGAGGGCAGAATCCCCGACGTATGGCTGAGGCCCTTTCAACGGCGCGTTGCCACATTGCGCGACAACACCGCGAGTGAAGCACGGTTAGCACGGCTCGGGAAACGCATCCAAAAGTATTGTCTGCGCCATCTCGACGAAATGACGCGCTACGTCACGAACATCAACATGGTCGACAGTGAAGTAACGCAGCAGGAAATCGTCGGCTTGCTCAAAACGTACCAACAGACCTGGCCCGGCAAAGACTGGCGCGAGTGGATCGCTGCCGTCGAGAGACTGGACATCCCCGACACAACCGAGGTAGCCCAAACTGATTTCCCATCAGCAGCTTGAGCGGATGAAGCAGATTTTCTGTTTGCCGGCCGGGAAAATCTGCTCAATCTGCTGACAAACCAAAGGAGACAACGAGAATTACCGATCGGTGTTCTCGCACATCTCACTCCAATTGTAGCACGCGCTTCAATGCGACGTTAATCCTATCCATATCGTCTGGCTGTAAGCACCCACGAACTTGCACCAAGCGGTACCGGTAATCGATGGGGCGTGTTTGCAAACAATCGGCTATCGATTTTTTCGTCAAGCCATTGCCCGGCGTTGGGAGCAGGGTCACGTTCGTCGCAATACGGCCCTTTTTCTCGTTCCATTCCGTAATCGGCACAACCTGGATAACCGGAACGCGCTCGTTATAGATGTCATTCGTCACAATCACACACGGGCGCACTTTGCCGGTTTCGGAACCCTGAGTTGGGTCCAGATTGACATCGATCACCATGCCCCGTCTTAACACGCTCATTCGGGCCACCCCTCCACCGCCAATTCGGTCAACTCCTGTAACTCGGAATCCTCCTCATAAAGTTCGGCATACAAGGCAGCCGATTCTTTGAGACGCTGCGATTCGAGTTCCCGGTGAAGATACTGCAAAGCGGTGCGCATCATATCGCTTTTGTCCTTGAATCCATAACTTTTATACTTGCCGACAAATTCGGCCAGCGGTTCGGTGAGACTTACTTTGGTCTGATACACAGCAATCACCTCCACGACGGTCTAAATACAAGGCCCTTTTCTAGACCCTATTATAAGCCCAGGAATAAGGGCTGTCAATAAGACGTTTTAACAGTCCATGCCGCGCTCGTGACAAAACAAAACCCCTGACTGCATAACGTCAGAGGTTTCACAGTTTATGAATTGACGTCAATTCACTCTACACCACAACCGGTTCCAACACCCTCCGCAAGAACTGCCCCGTGTAGCTCGCCTCCACCTGCGCGACGGCCTCCGGCGGGCCTTCCGCAATGATGTACCCGCCCGCCTCCCCACCCTCCGGGCCGAGGTCGATGATCCAGTCGGCGGTCTTGATCACGTCCAGGTTGTGCTCGATGACGATGACGGTGTTGCCGGCGTCGGTGAGCCGGTGCAGCACGTCCAGCAGCTTCTGGATGTCGGCGAAGTGCAGGCCCGTGGTCGGCTCGTCGAGGATGTAGACGGTGCGCCCCGTAGCGACGCGGCTCAACTCCTTCGCCAGTTTGACGCGCTGCGCTTCCCCACCGCTCAACGTCGTCGCCGCCTGCCCCAGCTTGATGTAGTCCAGTCCCACATCGTGCAACGTCTGCAACTGCCGCGAGAGCTTCGGGTGATTGGCGAAGAAATCCAGCGCCTCCTGCACGTCCATATCCAGCACCTCGGCGATGTTCTTGCCCTTGTAGCGAATCTGCAACGTCTCGCGGTTGAAGCGCGTGCCCTTGCACTCCTTGCACGTCACCCACACGTCGGGCAGGAAGTGCATCTCAATGCGGCGCAGGCCGTGCCCCTTGCACGCCTCGCAGCGCCCGCCCTTCACGTTGAAGCTGAACCGCCCCGAGCCGTAGCCGCGCATCTTCGCCTCCGGCGTGGACGCGAATACCTGCCGAATCTCGTCGAACACGCCCACGTAGGTCGCCGGGTTGGAGCGCGGCGTGCGCCCAATCGGCTCTTGCGTGATGTCGATGACCTTGTCAAGATGCTCCAGGCCCTCCAGCCGCTCGTAAGGGCCAGGGCGCGTCTCGGCGCGGTTGAGATCGCGGGCCAGCGCCGGGTACAGCGTCTCGGCGACAAGGCTGCTCTTGCCGCTGCCGCTCACGCCGGTGACACAGGTAAACACACCGAGCGGAAAGCGCGCGTCCACATGCTTGAGGTTGTGCAGCGTCGCCCCACGCAAGATCAGACTGCCGTTCTGCGGCGTGCGGCGTCCGCCGTTCGGCGAGACCACCGCCAGCTCGCCGCTCAGATAGCGCCCCGTAAGCGACTGCGGGTTCGCGGCAATCTCCTCAGGCGTTCCTTCTGCCACCACACGCCCGCCCAACACACCCGCGCCCGGCCCCAGATCGAGAATCCAATCGGCGTCCATCATCGTTTCGTGGTCGTGCTCCACCACGAGCACCGTGTTGCCCATGTCACGCAACTGCAACAACGTATCGAGCAGCGCGCGGTTGTCGCGGGCGTGCAGGCCGATGGACGGCTCGTCGAGGATGTAGAGCACGCCCACCAAGCCACACCCGATCTGGCTCGCCAGCCGGATGCGCTGCGACTCTCCGCCCGAAAGCGACGGCGCGGACCGGTCCAGCGTAAGGTAGTGCAGCCCCACGTTGAGCATAAACTGCAAACGGTCGCGGATCTCCTTGAGCACCTCGCCGCCGATGGCGAACTGCTCGTCGTCGAACTGCTCGTAAAGCGATTGCACCCAGGCGTGCGCTTCGGCGATGGGCATCGCGCTGACGTCCATAATGGACTTGCCGCCCACCAGCACCCCGCGCGCCTCGGCGCGCAGACGTGCGCCGCCGCAGGCCGTACATGGCTGCTCGCTCATAAAACTGCTGTACCAGCGGCGCGTGTAGTCGGACTTTGTCTGGTGGAACAAGCGGTTGATGTGGAAGATGATGCCCCTTGAAGGTCGGTAGCTTTCGCCTGACCACGAACTGTCGCCGTTTTCGGCGTGAAACTCGAAGTGGATCTTCTCATCGCCCGAACCGTAAATCAACACATCTCGAAACGACTGCGGCAAATCTTGCCAGGGCGTATCCAGGTCCACGCCATAATGCCGGGCGAGGGATTCCAACTGGTGAATCTGCCATTTGCTGTTCTTCTTGCGGATATTGCCATACCAGCGCAGCGCGCCGTCCATAATCGAAAGCGTGGGGTCGTGGATGATCAAGGCAGGATCGACTTCCAGCTTCGTCCCCAGGCCGTTGCACTCCGGGCACATTCCCAGCGGTGAGTTGAAGCTGAACAGTTGCGGGCTGAGTTCCGGGAAGCTGATGCCGCAGTGAGGGCAGGCGTGCTGCTCGCTGAGGAGCAGTTCCTCGCCATCCACCACATCCACCACGACCATCCCCTCGCCCGCGCGCAGCGCCGTCTCCACCGAATCCATCAGCCGCGTCGTGAAGTCATGCCAGACATCGTCGCCGTTCCCATTGGGATGCGCCGGAACGACCAGCCGATCCACGATCAGCTCAATCGTGTGGTTCTTCGTCTTCGCCAGCTTGATTTCGCGGTTCAGGTCGGTCGGCACGCCATCAATGCGCGCGCGCTCGTAGCCCTCCTGCTTCGCCTGCGCCAGCACGTCCGTATGGGTGCCCTTGCGTTGGCGCACAACGGGCGCGAGCAGTTGAAAGCGCGTCCCGCCCGGCAACGCCGCGAGCTGGTCGGCGATCTGCTGCGCATTCTGCGAGGCCACCTTGCGCCCACACTGCGGGCAGTGCGGCTCGCCCACACGCGCAAAGAGCACGCGCAGGTAATCCATCACCTCGGTGACGGTGCCCACCGTCGAACGCGGGTTCTTGCTCACCGCCTTCTGCTGGATGGCGATGGCCGGGCTGAGGCCACCGATGAAGTCCACCTTCGGCTTCTCCATCTGCCCCAGGAACTGCCGCGCGAACGACGACAGGCTTTCCACGTACCGGCGCTGCCCCTCGGCGTAGATCGTATCGAAGGCCAGCGACGACTTGCCGCTGCCCGAAACGCCGGTAAGCACCACCAGCTTGTTGCGCGGGATCGTCACATCAATGTGCTTCAGATTGTGCTGCTGCGCCCCGCGAATAACGATGAAACCAGGCTCCATAGTTCCCCCCAGGAGAAATCAGAAATGAGAAGTGGGTAACGAGTGATGCATGAACGGAAGTATCCAGCATCGAGTATCCAGCTTCCAGCAACGAGCGATTATACCACAAGGTTGGGATAGAACAAAGTTTCTACAGGTCTAGTGTAGTGGGGGAATATGACAAAGCGCGACATATAGCTATAGATAGCATTCAGCCATCAGCTTTCAGCTATCAGAAAAGAGGTCGAAAACATAGGTGTGACAAATGATGTAGCATTGCACTATCACGATACTTTCAAACGCCCTAAAGCTGACCGCTGACGGCTGATCGCTGAAAGCTCTCAGCCTATTCAGCAAATTCGCGGAACACACCCAGCGAGGGCAACACATGCCCGTCGAAATCGAAGAGCGCCTGGTTCTCCCAGGCATTGCCGGACTGCGGGTCCGCCGGATTCCAGCCACAGCCCTTCAACCCTAACCACGCCGGTTCCCAATAGAACACGCCGGTAGCGCCCGGTGCGTCCTTGACCACCCGCATAATGTCGCGCAGCCAGGCAGATTGGCCTTCGACCGTCGCGGGATAGCCGTCGATGAGCTGATCTTCCTGGCTGATGATGTTGCCGTAGCCGTCCTGATTCGCCAGGGTGTAAGCATACGCCGTCTCCACCACGATCAATTCTTTGTTGTACCGCTGCGCCAAATCGGTCAGATTGGCGGCGAGAGCGCTTAAATCGCCGTGCCAATAGCCGTAAAACGACAACCCAATGATGTCGAATTCGACGCCCTCCGCGATGATGTTGTCGAACCACCAGCGATACAGATCGTTGTTGCCACCTTTGTCCAGATGAAGCATGATTTTCGCGCTGCATCCGGCCTCCTTCACCCCGGCAATACCGGCCTTGAGCAGGCCCGCCAGCCGCGCAAACTGGTCGTCGGAACCGTCCAATTTGCCCGCATCCCAGAGCATACCATTAGTGATCTCGTTGCCGATCTGTACAATGTCAGGCGCCGTGCCCTGCTCGCGCAATGCGACGATGGCTTCTTTCGTGTAATCGTACACCGCCGCTCTGAGTTGCTCTTCATCATAATCCCACCATGCCAGGGGTTTGTACTGCTTTCCGGGATCGGCCCACGTGTCGGAATAGTGGAAGTCTAACAAGAACCCCATCCCGGCCTGCTTGATCCGCGTCGCCATCGCTTTAACCTTCTCCAGGTTGTTGTAGCCGTTTTTTGGGGTGTGCCACAGCTTGAGCCGGACGTAGTTGACGCCATGAGCGGCCAGAATCTCGAAGATATCTTGTGCCTGTCCATCAGCGTTATAGAAGACGCCGCCCTTGTCTTCGACCTGGGGCAGGCTCGATATATCGACGCCTCTGATCTTCAGGGCAGAGACAGGCAGCACAACTGTAGGTTCTGAAGTCGCCATATCTACCTCCTCGGTTGGCGTTTGGGTCGGGAACCGCAACGTAGCTGTATGCTCCAAAGGTGCCACATCCGTCTCCTCCGATTTCTGCTGAACCTCAACACGCGAACAGCCCAGGACGCCCAAAGCCATCATAAGCACGCCGACCAGAAACAAATTCGTGATTTTCCTTGACATATTCATCTCTTCACCAGCGCCGTACCAATCACCTCAAGTTTCCGGCTCTGACGATGCAACTAACGACTACGCGACTATTTGACGCCACAAAATTATAGCATCAAATTGACTTTTCCCTATCCGCTTCTAAAATGCGCCCTATGATCACCATCCGGCCCGCAACTCTGGCTGACGCTGCCGCGATCAGCATTGTCCATTGCAGCACCGTGGACGAATGGCGCGATCCGTACACACGCCGCCCCACGGACGCGGCGACACTCGACCTCTTCGGACGCTGGTACAACGGCGGCGCCTGGATGAGCGTCGAGACGTGCGCCATCCACCTCAACGGACTGCTGCTACACGGTCATCTGCCGCTTGTGGCGGAGGTTAATGGCGTCCTGGTCGGCGAAGCGGAGTACTACGTGAACCGCGAACCCGCGCCCTTCGGCCCCCACCTGCACCTGTCGGTGCTCTACGTCCACAAGGATTGGCAAAGGCAAGGGATTGGGCAGGCGTTGGTCGAAGCCGGGGTGGAACATGCGCACGCGCTTGGCTGCCACGCGCTAACAACGCAGCCAGAGCCGGAGATGACCGGCTTCTACCGGCGCGTGGGTTTTCAACCGTGGATGCGCGCCAAAGAGATGCAAACCGCGGTTGAAGGAACATCCCCAGCCCTCACACCATTCTCCCTAAACAGCGGACCTCCGGAACACCTGGCGCTGCGCATCGGACGGTATCAATGCGGGGCGCAAGGCTGGGAAACGCTCTGGCCTGCGGTGGCACTCCCTGAACTGAGGGCGCTGCGCCGTGGCGTGTGGCGCGGCGAACTTGACGGCACGCCGGTAGTGCTGGGGCTACGCGAACAGTTCCGCAATCCCACCCAAGCCGACGGCTACGCCTGGCTGCCGCCAACCGCTCCATTGACGCCCGCAGTCACGGCATTACGCAGCCTGGGCGCACGCGAAGGCTACAGCGCCGTTGATCTCCTGCTGCCCGAAGACGCCTTACCGGAACTGAAAACCGTTTTCAGGCTCGACTATCAAACCACCGTTGATCTCTGGATAAAACAAACCTGACAGGTCGTGCGAACGATGTTCGCCCAAGACCTGTCAGGTTTGTATACAATCCGTTAAAATCCGGTGCAACCTTTGGTTGCCTAATCCGTTAACTTACTTCGCGTACTCCACCGCGCGCGTCTCGCGGATGACCGTCACCTTGATCTGCCCCGGATACTCCATCGTGTCCTCAATCTTGCGCGCCACATCGCGGGAGAGGCGTATGGCCGCCAGGTCGTCCACGTCACCTGGCTTCACCACGATGCGCATTTCGCGCCCGGCTTGAATCGCGTAGGCTTCTTCGACGCCGGTGAAGGAGTGCGCGATGTCTTCCAACGCGCGGATGCGCTTGATGTAATGCTCCAGGCTCTCGCGCCGCGCGCCAGGCCGCGCGCCAGAAATTGCGTCGGCAGTCTCCACGATGATGGCCTCAAGGCTCTGCTGCTCCGCCTCGTGGTGATGGGCCGCGATCGTGTTAACGACCGCCGCCGGGACACCATAGCGGGCCGCCAGTTCCGCGCCGATGGTCGCGTGCGTGCCTTCGACCTCGAAGTCCACGGCTTTGCCGATGTCGTGCAACAGCCCACCCAGGCGCGCCACTTCGGCGTTCGCGCCTAACTCGGCAGCCAGCAAACTGGCGAGTTTGGCCGTCTCCACTGCGTGCGATAACTGGTTTTGGCCGTAACTGGTGCGGAAGTGCAATTTTCCTAAGAGTTTCATCAACTCAGGATGCAGCGGAGGGATTTCAGCCTCGTAGACTGCGCGCTCGGCCTGCTCCTTCATGATTTGATCGACCTCTTCCCGCGCTTTTTCCAACAGCTTTTCGATGCGCGCCGGGTGGATGCGGCCATCGGCAACCAGCCGGTGCATCGCGCGGGCTGCAATTTCACGCTGGATGGGGTTGAAGGATGAAATGGTGATCATTTCGGGGCTGTCATCGACGATGATATCGACGCCGGCTTTTTGCTCGAAGACGCGGATGTTGCGCCCACCACGCCCAATGATACGGCCCTTCAATTCGTCGTTGGGGATTTCCAGCGTCTTGGTGGTCAACTCGGCAACCTGCTCGGTGGCGATGCGCTGCACCACCACGGTCACGATCTCGCGGGCGCGGCGCTCGGCCTCTTCGTGCGCGCGCATTTCCTCTTCACGGATCACGCGGGCCATATCCTGGCGGCTCTCTTCGGCCACCCGCTCCAAAAGCAGCTCACGCGCCTCGTCTGTGGAGAGATTCGCTATGCGCTCCAATGCCGCGCGTTGCTCCTCCTCCAATTTCTCCAGGTCATTCGTCCGCTTGTCCAGGGCGCTCTGCCGCTTGTTGAGGGCCTGCTCACGCTTGTCAATACGATCCTGACGGGCATCCAACTGATCGCGGCGTGCCTGCAACCGTTCTTCCTCACGTCGCAGCTTCTCACCACGCCGCTCCATTTCCGCCTCAAGTTCGGTGCGCAGTTTGAGCGCCTCGTCCTTTGCGTTGAGCACCGTATCGCGCGCTTGCTTCTCGGCCTCTTCCAAAAGCCGGGCGCGCATGGCCTCCAGGTCTCCCATTTCTTTCTGGTAGTTTGCCTGGCGTATTCTGTAGCCGATGAAGCCGCCTACAGCCAACCCAAGGAGCAACAAAACTATCCCAATGACCCACTCCATGTCCAGTGTTCCTCGCTTTCTTCGGTATCAAGTTGAAAGAAGGGCTGTGTAGCGAGAACTTCCTGGATGATGTCCGGTGAGAATCCGCGCCGCATCAGGCGATCCCAGAGACGGCGGCGAAACTGATCAGGCGGGAGATGCGCCAGACGACGGGCTTGCTCGGCAGCGACTTGCTCGGCAGCGGCGACCTCGTCGTATTCCGCCAGCGTCGTTTCAATCGCGCTCGATGCAACGTCTTTCTGACGCAATTCCTGCACCAACATCCGCTTGCCTCGGGGACGAAAGCGGGCACGGTTGTCCGCCCAATAACGCGCAAAAGCCTCATCATCCACCAGGCCGACCTCCCGCAGACGGTCCAACACTGCAGTGACCGTCGCCTCGGCAAAGCCACTTTCCAACAAGTGACTGCGCAGTTCGGCCTCGCTGCGTGGACGGTACGAAAGATAGTTCAAGGCCTTCTCGCGTGCGCGTTCCACTTCGTCAGCCAGCCGCAGCGCCGCGATCTCGTCGTCCGTGAGTGTCATTCCCACGCGCAAGTTCGCCGCGAGCAGCACGGCCAGCCCAAAGGCAAAAACATCATCCAGATAAACGTTAACCCGGCCGCCGGAACGCTTCTGCGGTTCCAGCGCCGTAATACGTCCAGCCATTTGCCCTTCCATTAAAAACAAAAAACGGCCATGGCAGAACACGCCATAGCCGCCTGATCAGCTATCCGAATGGAAGACAGGTATGCTGGCAAACACCGCCAACCGCTCAGGTTGGCACGCGACATCTTCTGTGTTCTTCAGCTTACCCCGTCCGACGATATCCCCAAAACCGAGCCTCGGAAAGTCATAAACTTCCCACTTGGGACCTAGCCACGGCTAAACTACAACGTATCTACCAATGCGGTGCACCACCTGCCCCGCAAATGCCTGGCGGGAATAACCCACCGATCCTGAAATCGCTCCAGGGTACATCATAATAGCAATACAAACAACGCATCCTACAGATGCGACAAGACAGTTTCATCTATCCATTTTACCAGAATTCTGAGAATAGGGAAATAACGAAAGACTACAAAAGTCTCAGTACGTATCAGAATTTGCAGCTCCCCCTATTCAGCGCAGGTATCGGTTCAATCGGACGCCGGGTGAGACTTTTGTAGTCTGGCATCGACGTGAAGCGCCACGACGAACAACAGCGATGAGAGACGGTTGAGATAAGCCAGACTGAGCGCATCAATGCCCGGTTCGGCCTCGGCAAGCGCTACGACGCGGCGCTCTGCGCGACGGACGGCAGTGCGCGCGACATGCAGGGCCGCGCCGGGAACGGAATCACCGGGTAGCACGAAGGTATGCACAGGCGGTACCCCCGCTTCAAGTTCAGCAATGCGCGCTTCCAACCACGCCAGATCGTCCGCGTTGGGACCGGGATAGCGCCCGCGAGTCTCCGGCGTCGCCGAGAGATGCGACATCAGACGAATGTAACGCTCCTGCACAGTACGCAGCGTCCCCTTGAGGGCGGTATCTTCAATCAGCGCGCGCGCCATGCCGATTGCACACGTCGCTTCATCCATCGCGCCGACGGCCTCCAATAGCAGGTCGCTCTTGGAAAGCCGTGCGCCTCCCCCCAACCGGCCCGTATCGCCATGATCACCCTTCGCCGTGTAAAATTTGGAGTAGCTCATTGTGGGTTTCTCCTTTCTTCTGGATATGCTCTACAAGATTTTGTCATTAGACCCAGTAGATCCAAAAATGCTCCACGGGGATCGTCCCCGTTCTGGTCTGGCTCTGGCGATCCAGACCAGGCAAAATTATACTAACCGCATACTAAAATTGCCACTTCATCAGCAGATTTAGCCGATTAAGCAGATTTTCGACCGATTTACAGCGCACAATCTGCTAAATCTGTAGTGGTCAAAGACATATTGCACCGCAGAGAGCGCAAAGCTCGCAGAGATTTATAGAATTTCTCCGCGCTCTCAGCGAACTCTGCGGTAAAAAAAGCCGTCCGGCAAGTTCAAACTCTCGTTGACCAGTACAATAATCTGCTAAATCTGCTTAATCTGCTGACAGGAATAAGGAAATTTTACCGTGCGCCTAGTGTTCTTTCAAAGTATGAATGACGGGTTAGGCGAAGCAGAACAGGTGAGTAGACAACCCCACATTTAATGTTATGCTGAGACTCCCAAAAAGCAAATCGCACATAAA
>JAIOAS010000033.1 GCA_019873725.1 Chloroflexota bacterium
TGTCTCGCCGTCCATCTCAATTTCACGATAGATGCCGACATCATCGCAAAACAGCCCGTGGCCGCGGATATACCGAAAGTGGATCGCCTCCTGAACGATTTGCAAATGGTCGAGGTATTCCTTTTGCAGCGCCAGCCCCATCCTGCCGGTGCCGACGCAGTAGGTTGCATTGTTTTTGAAAGGCTTACCTGAAACTGGAACTTCAATCTTTTGAGTCATTTTGTTTATTTCTCCGCCCCGTTTCTACACGCTGCGACTGAATCTCTTGCACAAGGTCATCTAGCGTATACTGATCCAGCCATTGATGCCGCTCTAGTGTATAGTCGCCGCTCCCCGTCTCGAATTGTTGCAAGAAGCGGATAAAATTGACGGTTCCCAATTCGCGCAACAAAGCACGATAGCCAGTATCAAGAACCTGTGCCAACGTCATTGTAGATACCTCGGTCATTTTTTCCTCACCAATCCATTCCCCTGGTCACAGCTTCCTCAAATAATTCTGCGGTAGATCGAATAAGGCTGATTGTATGTCAATAGTATGCCCCTCCCCGCAAAAGTCAATCGTCGATACCCAGCTTCACTCGGAGCGAATTTCGAGCAAGGTCACCCCAAAGGGCTGCACAGTGACAGTCCAGTCGAGCGTATTCCCCGACGTGGCAACGCGCCGCACGGAGACGTCCAGTTCCATTTGACGGCGCAACACGTCCAGGTCGGCGGGGAGGATGTGCTGCGGCGCGCCCATGGCCACCCAGGCGTCGTAGGAGCTACCATGCTCGCGGTCGAAGCGCGTCGTCTGCACGCGGACGGATGTTCCCACGCTGTCCAGGTGCAACGTGAACTCGCGCGGAGGTTGGATGTCGAACAGTTCATAGATTTCGCCCGGCTTGGCGGCGGCCATCAGACGGCTGTCGTTGGCGTCGGCGCGATAGTGGCAGTAGTTCCACAGCAGGACGACCAGCGTGCCGTCACTGCGTCGGGTGACTGCGTACCCATCCCCTTCCGCCAGTGCTTCCTCGCCCAGGCGCGAGAGGAACCAGTAGCCGTGGTAGGATGCCTTCTTCAAGCCCTGAACGTTGACCAGCCCAAAGCCGCCGTGGAAGGGTGTGTCACCCACCCGACATTCCTCAAAAATATCGCTCACCACCCAAAACGACAGCGAATCCATCAGACCGCGCGCCCGCCAGTTGTTGTCCACGATAAAGGCGGCCTCGAAAGCGGTATCGTGCACGGGATCGCGCGGGCTGGGGCTGGAACTCCACTCGGTGTAGTGCCGCTCGATGTTGGGGAAAGCCGAGGCACGCAAAAGCCGATCGCAGCCGCGCGCATCCAGCAGCAGACGATCGGGGCCGTCCCAGGTCATATAGCCGCGCCCTTCCGAGTCAAACGGGTAGAAAGTGGGGTACGGATGCGCAGAGAAGAAATCAACCGGCAGACCGCGTTCGGCGCACGCTTCCAGGAACTCCTTGCCCCATGGCGGTTCGCCCACAGCGTTGCCGAAGCCGTGACTGGCCGGCCCGCCGACCCGCAGTTGGGAATCGACGCGCTTGAGCGTGCGCACGGTGCGCGCATAGAGTTCCATGTAGGCGTCGAAATCGGCGTCTTTCCAGAAAAAGGTCAGGGCCGGTTCATTCCACACTTCGAAGTACCAGCGCCGCACTTCGGCCAGCCCGTAGCGTTCGATGACGTGACGGATGTACTGTTCGATGAACCATTCCCAACGCTCCCAGTCCTTCGGCGGGGTGATGTTACCCTTCCACCAGAAGACGGTCTCCTCGCCGCTGGCGAGATCGTAGGGCATGAAGCCCAATTCCACGAAGGGGCGGATACCGATCGAGAGCCAGTGATCGTAGACCAAATCCACATATTGCCAGTTGACGATCGGCCGGCCGTTCTCCTCATGGTAAACCATCATATCTTCGTGGAACAGGCCGTGCATGCGGATGTACTGAAAGGGCATCTCACGCTGCACCATTTCCAGGTGTTTTTGGAAATCGGCGCGCAGGGCCTCCCCCACCCGCCCCCCGCCGACGCACACGCGCCAATAGGGGGTAACAGGTTGACCAGATTGTTTCATATTGATATAGATTTGCATAGTAGTAACCTCCAGTTGCAGTGTTGTTCAGAACGATAACCTACCGGATACTGAGGCTGGTCTCCGACCGTACCTATGCCGCCAGGAGTGGGACAGGCACAATCAGAAATCAACCCGAGCGAGGAATCGATCTTGTAGGCCCTGGGCGAAGGACCAATTTCCACCAGGTTCCCTAGCGGTAAACCTTGCTACGATGCGCGATGACGAGAACGATGACGATATGCTTATCATCAAGCACCTGGTAAACAACTCGCCAATCTCCAACACGATAACGATAATAGCCCGCCAAAGGCCCGGTCAGCCTTTTCACATTTGGATGATCGTAAGGGTTCTGCTGCAATTGGTCAAAACAGCGGTTCAGGCGGCGCACTAATGGCACATCGGCCTTCTCATAGAAACGTTGGGCGTCGCGAGTCAGTTGCAAACTATACATTGCGTCGAACTCTCTCGAACGAAACGAGATCGCCTTCTCGTACTTGTTTAGCGGCCTCCTCGAAAGTCTGTTCAAAGCCCGCTATACTGAGCAACTCACGCGTAGCCTCGTCGGCCTCGCGTTCTTCCAAATAGGCCAGAAAATCATCGGCGACCCGTAAACGCTCTAAAGAGAGTCGTTGCAAACGACGTTCAGCGGTTTGCAGCAAAGTTTGCGCATTGATCGTCATCATACCCTCCGCACGGACCTTTACTCTGCCTCAATTTTACGATGAGAAAACTGACTGTCAAACCCACAAGCCAGACTCGGGTGCATTTCAGAATAGGGGCGACTTTTCTTAAATTGCACCGCAGAGCACGCAGCGTCCGCAGAGTTACCGGAAATTTCTCCGCGCTCTCAGCGAACTCTGCGGTTAAATAAGACGTTTATCTGGCTTTTGCCCCCGAATTGAAATGCACCCGCCAGACTCAGTCTGGAGCATTTTTGGATCTACTGAGACTGTTATCATGGTATTCTTCCATCACTTCACGAAGTAACTCGCCGCCAGCGCAATCAAAAATTGCCCGGCGTAGTAAAAAGCCAGGCTGATCCGATTGTACTGGAACGGCTTCCAGAAGCGGTTCGCCGCCAGAATCACATCGGAGATGTAAAACAGCACTGCGCCAATCGCAATCATCCACGCTTGCGAAGTGCCGAACGCCCTGCTATTGAAGGTCGCCACCGCCTGATTCACCATCACCGAAATGACGACGATATAGACGATGACCGGCCCCTTCATCGCCCCTAACCCACCGCGGAACAAGCGATAGATGCCCAGGCCGAGCGCCGCCAATACCGGCGCCGCGAGCCATACAATCGCCTGCAAGCCGCCCAACCGCGTAAACGTCACCGCGTAAGCAACGTGCGCCAGCAAAAAAAGCACCAGCCCGATCATAAAGGCTTTGCGATTCGTCTGGAACATCAAAGCGATGTCTCCACCGAACGACAACGCCAGGCCGACCAGGGCGCCAAGCGTATACGTCAGGTTCACCCGCGCCTCGCCGAACGACAGCAGCGCCGCCGCAATCACCAACAGCGTCGCCAATGGCTTGAGCACATAAATCTGGCGCTGCGTCTTGCGGAATTCCGCACGGATGAGAAAGAAGACCGTTATCGCCAACACCGGCAATACATACAAAGCTGTTTTCATCAAGCCTCCTCAGGAAAAGTTCACAGGTTCAGAAATCATCCAACAGCCACGTCTCAACACCATCGAAGTATTTGACGAGGATGTGCGGCGCGTCCACCGTATACCAGGCGGTCTCACGGTCGCCAACCTGTACCTTCCAGGCAGTGAACGTCCCTGCTGGCGTATTTACCTCTTCCTGGCCGGTCACTGTCACTAACACCAAGCGAGCCTGTGGGCCACTGTCCTGCGTCGCTTGTCGCCAGGTATAGGGGTGGAAGATGTACGCACCGGCTGCATAATCAGCGACAAACGGCAGCGTCGTCAACGTCCACGGCCACACACGTGCCGCCAGAACAAAAGGCGGCTCTACGCCAGAAGCGTCAAGCGGCAAGACATAAGACTTCTCCGGTTTATCGTTCTCCTGCTGGATGACGACAAACTGAAGACCATCAAACGTCCAATGGGTGCGGCTATGCCACTGGAACTTCTGCGCCGTCTCTCCTCGCAGAACCACGCCAGTATCCCTTTGCCAGCGTCCCTCCGCCACAATCTCACCTTCACCACCGATGAAGCGCCCGTGGCTTGTGCCCACGTCGTAGGCATGGTGCGCGGAACGACAAAGCAATGCAATTTGACTACCTTCAGGAGTTAGCGTACACTGCGCCTGACCCACAGGATCGTCCACGATATTACGAATCTCGTAACGCCATTCGACAGGCGCATCCCACGGCGCAGCATCTACCTTCAGCGGTGCGAGGGCGCGCTCCGGGAAACGGGCACCGACGAATTCCGTTCCAATCACGCCGGCATACAACAATCCCACCAACACCAAAGGCCACACACGCCACCAGCGGCGTTGTTCAGCGGACGGTGGTTCTGGCAGGACAGGATTTGTGGCGCGCCACAATAGCCACAGTCCCACCATCGTCAGAACAATGCCGGTTACCAGCGCAGGCGTTGAAAGCAAAACCTCATCGGCGCCTTTCCAGAAAATGCCGCTCGTAAGCACCAACGCCGCCAGTGCATTCGCGCCAAAATGCGTGAGAATGCTGGCGACGAGGGATTCACTGCGCCAATAAACGTAGCCCAACACCAGCGCCAGCGGAATGATACCCAACCCCTGAAGCAGCGAGAGGTGAAAGACAACAAACAACCCGCCCGCGAAGAGAACAGCACGACGCGGACCAAGCCCTTCGTAAGCGCGTTGTACAATGCCGCGCGCCAGCACCTCCTCGCACAAAGGCGCCATCACCGCATAAGCGATGATCGCCAGCACACCCTCAAAGACAGTATGTGGCAGCAACCGCTCTGCTCCGAAGATACGATAACCGAGTAGGTTCTGGTATGCTGCCGTGCTGATCGCTGCCAGTGGGTACAATCCCGCGCCCACCAACAAGCTTGCCCCGGCAACCGTCCAACCGGGCCAGTGCAGTCGCACCGTCTCACGGAAGGGCAAATGCGTCAACTTCAGATAGATCAGCGCCGGCAACAACACAAACAGCGCCTCGTTGAGAATCATCCGCACAAACTGCGGCATCTCCAGGAGCAGAAAGTTCACCGCCTGCAAACAGAGTACAATCAAAAACAGAATATTCACGGCATAAATCGAAGGTCGTTTGGACATCATTGCCCCCCCCAATCCCACGGAGATAGAGCAAATACAACCCCACCACATAGACGACGATCAACAACAGCGCGTCTAACTCCACAATCCACACGCGCCGCTCGACCTGCGCCAGATTCCCGATCAGGCCCAACGTCGTCAGCAACATCGCCAGCAAACCTGCCAGTGCAAACACGGGATCAATCGCGCCAAGGAAGCTCCCCTGGGTGTAGATCACATCGGCGAAGGCCAGCGCAAACATATTGAAGATGTTGCTGCCGAACAGGTTCCCCACGGCCATATCATACGCGCCGAACCGGGCCGCAGCAATCATCGCCACCAACTCCGGCAGCGACGTGACGAAGGCAATCAATACCATGCCGACAAAGCCGTCGCCCAGACCGGTGATTTCGGCGATGCCCGACCCGCTGCTCACCATATACGGCGCAACGAGGACCAACACAACCGCCGTCACAGCAAAACCGATCACCGCCTTACGCAACGTGGGCATCTTGCCGACCTCTTCACCGGCGGCGCTTTCCTCCGTCCCACCGACCGGGTTTGAGCGCAACAGCCATATCCCGACAAAGTACGTTGCCATCATCAACAGACTGTCCAGCCCCAACCAGCCGAGTTTGATGTTGATGTTTGCCAGCAGAAAGAAGACGGCCATGCCGGTCATCATCGTGCCCAGGCTGGCGGTCAGCGCGTGCTTGAGCGCCACCCGGCGCAGGATGCGGTTTTTGTAAAACAGCATATCCAGCACGCCGAGCAGCATCATATTGAACATGCTGCTGCCGAACAGATCGCCAGCCGTGAGATTGATGTGCCCCTGGTTGATCGAATTGATCATCGTCAGCAGCTCCGGCAGCGAGGTCGCGCTGGCGATGAGCAGCGCGCCGATGAACATCCCGCTCAATTTGGTGTGGAAGGCAATCGCGTCGCCATATTCGGCCAGCTTGATCGCCGCGAAGACGAGGATGGCGGCGCTGATGAGAAAAGTTATCCAGATCATTTGGCGCCTTCCTGATGCTTCGACTGCTTGGGAAAGCCTTTGACGATAGGCAGCGGCCATGCCGCCAACAGCGCGTTCGTCGCCATGTCGAGGTCGCCGATGACGGTCTCCGCCTGCGCGATGCACTGCTGCACGGTCGCTTCGTCCGCCACGATGCCGAACATCGTCACCGAGCATTGCTGCCGCCCGCCCAATGTCTCGAACATAAACCGCATTGGAATATGGCGGCTTTTCACCCCGGCGCGATGAAAACACGTGCTATCCACAAATACCACGTCGTCAATATGGATATCCTTCCACGCTTCCAGCACCGCGTTGAGTTGATCCACATCATCAGTCACCAACATTATCATGTAAGCCATTGCAAACCTCCCGAAAAATCCAAAATCCAAAATCCATTCAGGGTAGACCGCGCGGGTCTTCGCCCACCGGCACAACGTCCGCCGTGCGGATGTACCAATCGAGCAAGCTCGCCTCCATCTGCGCGCGGATATCAGCGTAGGCCGGGTCCGTGTAGACGTTACGCAGCTCGCGCGGGTCGGCGCGCAAGTCATACAATTCGCTTACGCCGAGGGGTCGGCGCACGAGTTTATAGTCGAGCGTGCGCAGCATCACCGCGCGGCAGACGCTTGTGGGATGCTCCTGCTGCTGTAATCCTTTGGGGTAGTAGATATTCGTCACGTCGCGGAAGATGTCGGCGTTAGGGCGGCCCTCGAAGGTATGCGGCTCGTGCGGATCGTAGCCGCCCTCGGCGAAGACGGCGCGGTCGGGATCGCCGGACGCGCCGCCAAGCTGCGGGACGAGCGACTGCGCGAAATGGGTATGCCGCGCCTCCACACCCGCCAGATCGAGCACCGTCGCCATGATGTCGAAAAACTCCACCGGCTCACGGACGACGTGCCCTGCCACCCCACCCGGCGCACGGATGATGAGCGGCACGCGGGTCAGCGTATCGTCGAGGGCGCTGGGCCACTTCTCCACCAGACCGTAATCGCCGGCCCAGTCGCCGTGATCGCTGGTGATAATGACGCACGTGTCCTCTGCCAGCCCGGTCTCGTCGAGTGCATCGAGCAATTGGCCGAGCATCCAATCCACATAACTGTTGGAGCCGAGATAGACGGCCTGAATTTTGGCGAAAACCTCGTCAGGCACTTCGTCCAGGCGGCGATAACGCCGAATCAAGTCGAAGTAGTCCGGTTTGCCTGGCAGATTCGCAGGGCGCAGCGGCGGTATGTCTGCAAGATTCACCATATCGTGGAACGGTTGCGGGCAGGCGTAAGGCGGATGCGGCAGCGAAAGCGGCAAATACAGCACGAACGGCTCACTCTGTCTGGCGAACCCGGTCTGCCGGGCGCGCTCCCGCAGGAAGTCAATACCGGCCTGCACACGGCGCATGTCACCGGTCTCCGCCGGCTGGCCGGGGAACGGCTCGTAGAGAAAGCTGAAATAGCCCGGCTCATCCGGCTGGAAGGCGTTTGGCCCGGCGTGCCCGCCGCCGAAGTCCGCAAAGTGATCCACCCCCCCGGCGAACGACTCGGCAGCGTACAAATCGTTCTTGCCGTACCATTCAATATGATAGCCCGCCTCCTTGAGATAGCGGAACAAACTCGGCTCGTGCGGGCGCAGCAAATGCCACAGCGTCCGGTGCCCGGAGACGTGCGGATACCAGCCCGTCATCAGGCTACACCGCGACGGCGAACAGACGGTATGCTGCACGTGGCACTGGTCGAAGCGCGTCCCTTCGGCGGCGAGCCGGTCGTAGTTGGGCATGTGCGCCAGCGGATGGCCGTAACACGAGACGCTTTCGGCGCGCATCTCGTCAGGGATGAAGAAGACGAAGTTCACCACAGTTCCTCCACGCTCAATGGATTTGCGGATAAGACTTTATCACGACTATGAAAGAAGCGCAAATGAGGCAATAAAAAACGTGAGACACTCTTGATGAGCGTCTCACGTTTTGCTTGAGCTACAACAAATCTAGTACAGCGTGGCAGAAATCCCTCCCCAGATCAAGCAGTGAGCGGTTTGCCGGTATAAGTCCAGCGAAAGGGTTTAGCTAACAGTTGATTGAAATAGTCAATGAAGTCTAAGATTTGCTACGCGCTGAATTTCCCCGGCGCGCCACTGCGCGGGGCGTCACTCAATACTTCCAACCTATTTTCCGCTCCCTCTCCCTCAGGGTTAGCCTGGCAAGGGGGCTAATTCCATACGGCGCACCTGGTGTTCCAGCAGCGCCGCCACAAGGAAGGCGACCATAATCAGCAAGAGCAATCCTGCCAGACGCTTGGGTGAATGCAGCCACATCGGACGCACCTGCACCGGACTTTTGATGAAGTCGATACTCTGCTCTACGTTGACTTGTTCCTTGTACTTGGCCATCACCTCGCCAGCCGTCAGCCGTTCGGACGGCACATTGGAGCACAACAGGGCAATGCCATCGAACCGCTCCGATTCTGTGATCGCCTCTTGGGCCTTTTCCCAATCCAACTGCCAATCTTGCTTCTCGTCCGTTCCACTCAGCATGTAGGTGAAATATCGCTGCCCCTCGGCCCTTCGCAGCGCCTTCTCGATCCGCGCTTCGATGGTCTTGCGGCTGGTATAGTCATACTTGCCCAGCAGACTGGCAATGCGCCGCAGCGCCTCTTCGCCCGCTTGTAGGGCTTTGGCCCGTTGTTGGCTATCTGTTGTGCCTTGTCGCTCGACCGGATGAAGACCCAGCGCAGCGGATAGACGCTCCCGTGCTTCTCGTCCCTCAACTCGTGTACGACTTCACAGACCTGATACCGTGGTCGCTTCTCCGGCGGCTTGCGGGCGTTGTTGCGACTGACGTAATCGGACTCACTCCAGGTCAGCCGCCCCGCTTGCAACGCCTGCCACGTATCCTGCCAGACCGCCTTCGCCGTTTCGGTCCACGGATGCGCCCCAATAAACAACTGCTTCTGGCGACAAAAGGTCACCATCGTCTCCGCGTTGCACAGTTTCCGGTCGCCAATCAAGATGGCATTGCTGGTCGCCAACAACGTCTCGCGCAGCGCGGTCATGTCGGCCAGGTAGACCGGATTGTCCGTTTGGTTGCCATCCCACGGCCGATACCACAACGGCACCCGACCGCTGGTGATCAGGCTCAAGACCAACTGAACCTTGTTCCGTTGTCCATCCTTGTTGTACCCTTCGACCAACAGCGGCACGCGCTCACCGCCCTCCTGCTTGGGCTGACCATTCTCATCCTCGTACTAACCCTCAAAGTAAACGCTCGTCGTATCCGCGTGCAGGAATTCGGCAGCGATTTTGTAACGGCGCAAGGCATTCCCGACCAACTTGCTCCAGACGCTCACCTGATGATCCGCCAACCCTTCCAGCAAAGCGCCCATCCGGTCATCATCCAGCCATTCCGCTTCGATGCCAAACACGTGGATAGTATACCAGCCTGACGAATTACCCAAACCCCGATTGGGGGGAGCGGAAAATAGGTTGTTATGCGAGAACAACAGCTTATTGAAGCCCTAACCACCGACACACACTTTGAGCAAGCAGGTTTTCGAGCGCTATTGCTGGAAAACAACACGCTTTAGATCTCATCCTAACCACCCTCGCTGAATCGCCTCGGCGACGGCGGCAGCGCGCGAGTCCACGCCGAGTTTGTTGTAGATACTCGTCAAATGCGCTTTGACGGTGCGCTCGGTGATGTGCAGCCGGGCAGCGATCTCCTTGCTGCGCTCACCGCGCGCGATGGCTGCGAGGACTTCGTGCTCACGCTCGGTCAGTTCCAGACTGGCGGCGTGAGCAGGTGCAGGTGTAGCCGTGCGCGCCAACACTTTTGCGACGGTTTCTGGCTTGAGCAGCATCTCGCCGCGCGCCGCCGCGCGGATGGCGCGAAACAACGTTTCACGGTCGGTGTCCTTGAGCAGATAGCCGCGCGCGCCAGCCTTCAAGCCACGCACCATCAAGTCATCCTCGTTGTACGTGGTCAGAATCACCACGGCGATGTGGGGGTGTGCCTCCCGCAACCGCTCAATAGCCGTCAATCCGTCCATCCCCGGCATGCGTAAATCCATCAACACCACGTCTGGCCTAAGCTCCATGGCCAGCCGCACAGCTTCCGCGCCGTCGGCAGCCTCACCGACGAGCGCCATCCCCTCGGCGGTCTCCAGAATCAGCCGCAGTCCCTCCCGGACGATCAAGTGATCGTCGGCAATCAACACGCGAATCGGATCGGGCACTGTTTCCTCCAAAACTGTCTCCAAACCTGACAGGTCTCAGAAGACCTGTCAGGTTTGCAAACGTAGTGTCAGACAGGTTCCGTGACCGGGCACGCTGACGATATCCAGCGTCCCGCCGGCCAGACGCGCGCGTTCACGCATGCCAATCAGGCCGTAGTGACCGGCGTAGGTCAGTGCGGATGCCGGATCGAATCCGACGCCGTCGTCGCGCACCTCAACGATAAGCTGGCCTTCCGCCTCCTTTCCATCGACCCACACATGCTGCGCCTGCGCGTGCCGGGCAATGTTGGTCAGTCCCTCGGACACAATCCGAGCGATATGGTCACACACATCGGCAGAAACAGACGCCGGCAGCATCAAATCGAGCATGCAGGGGATACCGGTGGCACTCGTGAAGCGTTCGGCTTCATCCCGCAGCGCAGAAGACAGATCAGGCTGTGATACTTGCGCCTCACGCAAATCCCCGATGGCCCGGCGGGCCTCTGCGAGCGTGGCGCGGGCGCGGGCCATCGCCTGCTGCACGATCTCCTGCGCGCGTTCCGCCCGTCCGGCAGCAAGGTGCGAGTCGGCGGCCTCCAATTGCAAGACCAGGCCGGCGACGCCCTGGGCCAGTGTGTCGTGCAGTTCGCGCGCCATACGCTGACGTTCGGCAGCCAGCGTCAGTTCTTCGATGCGCGCAGTGCGGTCGGCGAGGTCGCGGTGGGCGATCTCCAACTCGCCCAGCAACGTTTGCGCGCGTTCGCGGGCCTCCACCTGCCGGAGATAGAGTACCACATAGATGACGACAAACAGGGTCAACGGCGGGGCAAACATCAACCAGGTGGGCAACACAGCAAAGCCTAAAACCAGGAGCAGGTTGAGCGTCGCCAGGCATAGCCACACGATGATGACGGCAACGATACGGCGTTTCTCGCGCTGCATTCCCACCGCAATCCCAAGCAGCGCCGGATAGAGGCTCAGAATTATGCTGAGATCGTGGGGGAAAAGGGTGATGATAAAAACTAACCCGGCCTGAAAGCTCAGATAGCCCACGGTGCGTTGCAGGGATAGCATAAAGGCGGGACTCAGCCAATACAGGGCAATGTGCAATACCATCAGGATTACAAAGGGGATCAACCGGGCCGGAGCGCGCAAGGCCGGTATGGAATTCACAACTAAAATCGCCGAGCCGCCAAGTGCCAGCGTCACAATCACAAAGAACACGCGCGCTTCGCGGACATCGGGATCGCCACGCAGCTTTTTCAATCCAAACCGGTCCCAAAGTACATTCAATTGCCGTCGCAACGTTTCCATAGCCTTATTGTACTCACCTTACCCGCTTTTGCCACCGTCCAAACGTACAGTGTACGAACGGGTAAACGATAAATGCTCGGATGGACGATGACAGCCCCACCGTTAGCGGCTATACTCTGAGCATAGCAATCAGGCTTCAGCTATTAGCTGGCGACCTGAAAGCGGTAAAAATCTGTCAACGGATTAAACGAATTTCAACGGATTTTTTCTTCCCAATCCGTTTCATCCGTTGAATCCGTTGACATTCTCAGAGGAGGACAAAACTATATGAACGACACAGTGATCCACGTAAGTGATTTTCGTAAAACCTACGGCGAGACGGTTGCCGTGGATGGCATCAGCTTTGCAGTAGAACGTGGCGAGATATTCGGCCTGCTAGGGCCCAATGGCGCGGGCAAGACCAGCACCCTGGAATGTCTGGAAGGCTTGCGCCGGGCCGACGGCGGCGCGCTCGACATCCTGGGCGTGGACCCTACCCGCCAGGCGCGCAAACTGCGCAATCTGATCGGCGTGCAACTGCAAACGTCCGGGCTGCCGGCGACTATGCAAGTCAACGAGGCCATCCGCTTCTTCTGCGCCTACCACAATGTCGCCCCACGCTACGATCTCATCGAGCGGCTCGGATTGAAGGATAAGCAACGCAGTCAGTACGGCCAACTTTCGACGGGACAGCAGCGGCGGCTGGCGCTTGCCCTGGCCGTGGCGCACAAGCCACCGGTCGTCTTCCTCGACGAGCCGACCGCCGGACTGGATGTGGAATCGCGCGCCGAACTGCACGCCCTGGTGCAAGAGCTGAAGACCGAGGGGACGAGCATCATCCTGGCGACCCATGACATGGCTGAAGCGGAGAAAATGTCAGATCGCGTCGCCATCCTGCTGCGCGGAAAAATCGTCGCGACGGGCACGCCCCGCGAGATCACGGCGACCGGCGCGGGCCTCACCAAAGTCTCGGTGCGTACCGAGCACTCCGTGCTCCATCGGAACGGCGCAGCGATTCCGGGCGTCAACCGCCACCTGATTGAGGAGGACTACGCCGTCTACTTCAGCGCCGACCCCGGTCCTACCGTGACCGCGCTACTTCAGTACATCGGCGACCACAGTGACACGCTCATTGACCTGCGCGTCGAGCGGCCATCACTGGAAGAGCGGTTTCTGGAAATCACCAGTAGACGGTAGACGGGGGGATGGGTAACTGCTCCCATTCGCTCATTCGCTGATTCTTGATTCATGATTCTTGATTCTTTGGAGGTACACGATGACAGCTTTTGTGCAACATTTCACATTTGAATTCAAAACCGGTATGCGGAACTCAACGTTGTTATTTATGAACTACCTGTTCCCGCTCGGCGTGTATGCGATTATGGGACTGGTGATGACGCAGGTGAATCCGTTTTTCACCGACGCACTGCTGCCGGCAATGATCATCTTCGTCATCCTGGGAAGTACGATCCTGGGCTTGCCAGGCCCCATCGTCGAGGCGCGCGAGGCCGGCGTCTACCGCAGCTTCAAGATCAACGGCGTCCCGGCGGCGTCCATCGTCGCCATTCCGGTGCTGACGACGACGTTCCACGCGCTGATCGCCGCGGGAATCGTCGCGCTGACCGCCGTGCCGGTGTTTGGCGGCGTCGCGCCTGGTCGCTGGTGGCCCATTGCGGGTGTCGCCGTGCTGCTGGCGTTCACGTGCAGCGCTACCGGCGCGCTCATCGGCGTCGTCGCCACAAACACACGCGCCACCACGTTGCTCTCACAGCTCATCTTCCTGCCCTCGATGCTCATCGGTGGGTTGATGGTGCCACTCAGTATGCTGCCGGAGACAGTGCAGCGATTCGCCGGGCTGCTGCCTACCGCCCACGCGATGCAGGCGCTAGAAGGGCTGGCTTACGGGCGATCCACAACCTTCGCCCCTACGGCGTCGCTGCTCATCCTGCTGACCGGCGGGGTGCTCGCCTTCGGCCTGGCGATCTACCTCTTCAACTGGGACAGCCGCAACCAGACCCGCCGCGGCCACCCGTTGATGGCGCTGCTTGCGCTCGCGCCCTATCTGGTAAACCTGGTCCTGTAAGAACCTCCACACGCAGCGCGGGGCTTGACCCTCACCGGTCAAACCCCGCGCTTTGCATCTTTGCAACTGGCGGGGTTCTGACGTTCCCCTCGGGGCCAACACCAAACGGCCTTCCCCCCGACTACCAGGGCTTTATCATTCTCGTCCAGTTCCCTATTTTTGCTTCGAGCGGATCGCCAGATCCGCGTCTTATGAGCTTAAAACGGGGAACTGGCGTTCCCCTCGGAGCAAGAATGATAAGAGCGTTTTTATTGGTAACTGGCCTGTCCGCAACGTGCGGAGGAACTGGCGTTCCCCTCGGAGCAAGAATGATAAGAGCCTGACTCGACTACCCGACTACGCAACTAGGTGTATACTGTACCTCACAATTTGCTAACCCATAATGAGGTGACTATGTCCGAACTGTACGAACGTATTCGTTTTCGCGGGCAACCCGTGGCGCATCCCGACGCGGTGGTAACGCACGGCAACGCCCGTTTCACCGTCCTTACGCCGCGTTTGATCCGCCTGGAATGGTCGGAAACCGGCGTCTTCGAGGATCGTTGCACCTATGCCTTCCCCACCCGCTACACGGACTCGCCGCCCGCCTTTACCGTGGATAAGGCCGCCGACACCCTCATCATCGACACCGGCGCGTTAACCCTGCGCTACCGGCTTCCCCAATCCGTTGAATCCGTTCAATCCGTTGACAGATTCACCGCCGACAATCTCTCCATCACCTTCACCCTCAACGGCGCACCCGTCACCTGGACGCCCGGCACGCCCAATCCGGCGAACCTGCGCGGCACGCGCCGCACGCTCGACGAGTGCGAGGGCGACGCGGCGCTCGGCGAGGGGTTGCTCTCCCGCGCGGGCTGGACGCTCTTCGACGATAGCAAGAACGTCATCTTCGACGACGACGGCTGGGTCGGCCCGCGCCCGGACTTCGCGCTGCAAGACTGGTACTTCTTCGGCTACGGGCACGATTACAAAGCCGCTATCGCCGAATACCTGCGCTTCGGCGGCGAGATTCCGCTGATCCCGCGCTATATCCTCGGTGGGTGGTGGTCGCGCTACTGGGCCTACAGCGAGCAGGATTTGCGCGACCTGGTGGCCGAATTCGAGGCGCACAACGTCCCGCTGGATGTGTTCGTCATCGACATGGACTGGCACACACCCGACGGCTGGACCGGCTACACCTGGAACCGCAAGTTGTTCCCCGACCCACCGGCGTTTTTGAAATGGTTGCACGAGAAGGGGCTGCGCATCACGCTTAACCTGCACCCCGCCGATGGCGTGCATCCCCACGAGGAGGTCTACCCGCAATTCGCGCAGGCGCTTGGCATCGACCCCGCCAGCGGCGAGCCGGTCCCGTTCCGCATCGCGGACAAAAACTACGTCCGCCACTACTTCGAGATGATCCACCACCCAATGGAGGACGATGGCGTAGACTTCTGGTGGATGGACTGGCAGCAGGGCGAAATCTCCGAGGTTAAGGGGTTGGACCCGCTCCCGTGGATCAACCACCTGCACTTCAATGACATCAAGCGAAAAGGGGTCCGCCCGATGCTTTACAGCCGCTGGGGCGGATTGGGCAATCATCGTTACTACATCGGCTTCTCCGGCGACACTTACGTGGTGTGGACGGCGCTGCAATTCCAACCGTACCTCACCGCGACGGCGGCAAACGTCGCCTACGGCTGGTGGAGCCACGACATCGGCGGGCACATGGGCGGGGCAACCGAGCCGGAACTGTACGCGCGGTGGGTGCAATTCGGCGCACTCAGCCCCGTGTTGCGCCTGCACTCGACGAAGGACGCGCGCGCGGAGCGGCGTCCCTGGGCTTATCCCAAACCCTACAGCACGGCGGCGATGGATGCCTTCCACTGGCGCTACCGGCTCATCCCCTACCTGTACACGATGGCGCGCATCACCTCAGACACGGGCCTGGCGCTGTGTCGCCCGATGTACTTTGAGCATCCCGAAGTCGATGACGCTTACGTCGCCCGCTTCCAGTATTACTTCGGCGACCAGATGATCGCGGCGCCGATTGTCACGCCGGCCGATCCGCAAACCGGGCTGGCGTCGGTGGACGTGTGGGTGCCGGAGGGAATGTGGATTGACTACCAAACGCTGGAAACCTTTGTCGGCCCGCGTTGGGTACGGCTGTCGGGTGACATCAACCGCGTCCCCATGCTGATGAAAGCCGGAGCCATTTTGCCGCTCGCCCCGGAATTCATCCCGCAGCCTGAACCGCACCTGAAATCGGGAACGACTGCCGCACAGCCTCATGATGAACTGGAAATCGTCGTCTTCCCTGGAACAGGGGCCTTCCGCCTGTATGAGGATGATGGCCTCACCGAAGCATACCTGCGCGGGCAGTACGAATGGACAACAATCGAGACGCAACAACCGGATGATCACACCTGGACGGTCCATATAGCGCCGGTCGAAGGGTATTGTGACGTGCTGCCCGATGCGCGCGGTTACACGGTGACGATGCGCGGATGTTCCAGGCCAAGGCGCGTCACCGCAAATGGGCTACCGGTCGAATGGGAATACGAAGCGGCAACGTTGACCACCCGGATTGCCATTCCCAAGCAGCTCAAATCGCAACCGGTCAGCGTGACAGCAATGAGCAGCGGGCCAATCGTCACATTGGATGTCCAGCGCGGGAGCGCGCCGTTCGCGCATTTCATCCAATACAGCACACCCGAAGAGGCCACGCAGCAATTGGGCCACGTCATCCTCGCCGGGCCGGCCAACGGCGACCCTTATACCGCCGAGATTGCCTTCACTGTTCATCAAAACGGCGTGACAAAAACCCAGGTCGTCAACATCGCTGAGACCACAACATCGCACGTGATCCCCACTCCCTTTGCCTGCACAGGTATCGCCAAGACAACGTGGGAGGTGGAGGTGATGTTGCATTGGCGCACCGTGACGACGCGCACGCACTTCCGCAGCGCCGCGTTGTTTCCTGCGATCCCGGTCTGGCGCGCCATATTCTACAATCTCGATGAAGTCACACTCGCCCCCACCGATGTCCTGGACGCCGCCGGAAACCCCAATCCCAACCTGGCGTGGCGGACACTGGCGCAAAGCCTGGCGGAAACCGAAAACTACAGACACGCCTACTTCACCCACCTGGAGCGCAGTCGATGGGCTGCACCCACGACCGAGACGCCCCGGGCCGCGTATCTGACAACTACCGTGGTGAGTCCCGAAGCACGCGAAGCTGTGCTCGCCTTCACCGCGAACGGGCCGGTGACGGTTTACATAAACGGTGTGAAAGTCGATGAGGACGTCAAAGCGGCGATCGATTCGGCGCATGGACTGTTCGTGCATGGCACACGCTTCACCAACAAACTGTACCTGCGCGCCGGGACGAACACACTGTTGATCCACTACCCCAAGGCAGGTCGCCGCTGGCACTTCGGCGCCATGGTGCTCTCGCCCTCCGGCAAACTGCTGCCGGATGTGGTTTATCAGTCAGCAGATTAAGCAGATTTAGCAGAATCTCATACTCGTGTTATGATTCAGGATGCATGATGCAGGATGCAAGAGGCAAGAAGCAGGATGCAGGATTCTAGATCGGGCGCACTAACCCCAATTACCGATTACCAGTTACCCATTACTCATTACTCATTTCCCAATAGGAGACTCAAAACAATGCATATCCAATCTTTAGCTGGCGAATGGCAATTTCATAAAAGTGGCGAGGAAACATGGCTGCCGGCGCGCGTGCCCGGCGGCGTCCATACTGACTTGATGGCGCTGGATTTGATTCCCGACCCCTTCGTGGCGGACAATGAGAAGCGCGTGCTGTGGGTGGCCGAAAGCGATTGGGTCTACCGCCGCACGTTTATGGTAGATGCGGTCCTGATGACCGAACAGCGGGTTGCCCTGGTCTGCGATGGGCTGGACACGCTCGCGGAGGTCACGCTCAACGGCGTGCGCCTCGGCGAGACGGACAACATGTTCCGCCGGTACACCTGGGATGTCAAACCGTTGCTACGCGAAGGCGAAAACGAACTGGTCATCTTGTTCCGCTCACCGGTCCAGTACATCACCAAAAAACAGGCCGAACGCCCACTGCGCGGCGTCTCGCAGGCGATCCCAGGTGGGCCGTATCTGCGCAAAGCGCCCTGCCAGTTCGGCTGGGACTGGGGCCCGCAACTGCCACCGATCGGCGTGTGGAAGGACATCCGCCTGGAAGGACGCAGCAACGCGCGCATGGCCGACGTCCACCTGCGGCAGCAGCACAACGCCGGAGTGGTCACGGTGATGGCAACCGTCGCGCTCGAACAATGGGATGCAGTTCCGCTCAAGTTGCTGCTGCGAGTCACTGCTCCCGACGGAACAACACAACAAACGCAAGTCGCCATAGCCGGTCATACCCAGACCCTTGCGTTGCAGGTCAAAAACCCCCAGCTCTGGTGGCCTAACGGCTACGGTGAGCAGCCACTCTACACGGTGGATGTGCTCTTGCTGGCAGAAGGTAACGTCTGTGATGCCGCCCACTATCGGCTGGGGCTGCGCACACTCGAACTGCGCCGCGAACCCGACACGTGGGGCGAGTCGTTCACCTTCGTCGTCAACGGCGTGCCGATCTTCGCCAAAGGCTCCAACTGGATCCCGGCGGACTCGTTCCCCACCCGCATCACCGACGCCTTCCTGGAGCGACTGATCCGCGACGCGGCGCTGACGCACCAAAATATGTTACGCGTGTGGGGCGGTGGCTTCTACGAAGAAGAACGCTTCTACGACCTGTGCGACAAGTACGGCATCCTGGTGTGGCAAGATTGCATCTACTCGTGCAGCATTTACCCGATGTGGGACGACGCCTTCATCGAAAACACGCGCATCGAGACGGTGGAAAATGTCCGCCGCCTGCGCCACCGCACCAGCCTGGCGCTGTGGTGTGGTAACAACGAAATGGAGGCGGGATGGGTCGCCTGGGGCTGGAACCGCCCGGAGAACGCCGACTTGAAGGCCGACTATGACCGTTTCTTCCACCACCTGCTGCCTGCCTGGATCGCCGCCGAGGACCCCGATCACACCTACTGGCCCAGTTCCCCCTCGACCGGCATCCCCTTCCAGCCACCGCACGGGCAAGAGCGCGGTGACGCCCACTACTGGGACGTGTGGCACGGCGGCAAGCCCTTCTCGGCCTATCGCGGGCAGTTCCCGCGCTTTATGAGCGAATTCGGCTTCCAGGCGCTCCCCACGCTGGCGACGATTCAAACCTACGCAGACGAGGCCGACTGGAATATGACGTCGTACATTATGGAACACCACCAGCGCAACGCCGCCGGCAACGGTAAGATGATTGCCCACATGACCGACCACTACCGTATGCCCAAGGACTTCCCATCACTGGTCTACCTCTCGCAACTGCTGCAAGCGGAAGGGATCCGCTTTGGCGTCGAACACTGGCGGCGTAACCGGGAGCGGGTCAGCGGGACGCTGTACTGGCAGCTCAACGACTGCTGGCCCGTGGCGTCGTGGTCGAGCATTGACTACTTCGGACGTTGGAAGACGCTGCATTATGCCGCCAGGCGCTTCTACGCGCCACTGCTGCTCTCTGTTGAAGACGTGGGCACGTTGATGGGGATACACGTCACCAGCGACCTGCAGACACCGTGGGAAGGCGTCGTCCACTGGTCGCTGCAAACGTTGGGCGGCGCGGAACTGGAGTCCGGCAGCGAACCGGTGACGGCTGCGCCGCTGGCTTCGACGCACGTGCGCACGCTCAACTTCGGCGACAAAGTCACCGACGCCAACTGCCGCGACGTGATTTTCCTCTGCGAACTGTGGCAGGGCGATACCAGGAACGCGCAGCGCGTGGCGACCTTCGTGCCCGACAAGCATCTCTCGCTGGTCGCGCCGGAGTTGTCGGCGACACTGAGCCAATGGGAAGGCGCCCTGGTGATTGAGGTGACCGCAAAATCGCTGGCGCGGTTCGTGGAGGTTGGGCTATTCGGAGCGGACGTGGTCTTCAGCGACAACGCCTTCGACGTCCCCGCCGGACACACCGTCCGGGTGACGTGCCCGCTGCCGGCAGGCTGGACACTGGACGATGCCCGTGACGCGCTGTGGATGCGCTCGTTGTACGATTCGTTCGCGTAATTTCTAGCTTTCAGCTATCAGCCGTCAGTTATCAGCAGTCAGCTATCGGCAAAACGCTTTAGCTGATGGCTGAAAGCTGACGGCTGAAAGCTTATCTCACCGGCAAGGATCATAATCCGCGCCGAGGATAAGACGTAGTTTCACCGGGCTGGCGGGGTCTTCCGCGTAGATGACGTTGGCGTCAGATACGTGGAAAAGCTGCTGGATGTGGCTGAGACCTGTGCCCTTCGTCGTGCTGCTGAAAACAACGATCTGCGTCTGCGGATAGTCCAGGCGGTCGGCAGGGGCAACAACAGGAGTGTACCCCCAGCGTTCGAGCGTATCTGCCGCCAACCAATCCCTGTCAGGCGCGTAAGAACCGTTCCACACTTCGACGTAGATATCCGCGCGGGCGGCGCGACTGGGTGATGGACGCGCGATGGCGGCGTCAATGACCTCGGCCATCGGTTCCCACACCGGCAGAAAGACGTTGCCGCCCTGCGCCGTAATATAGAACTGTGTCTCCTGCCGCCCAATGTTGTAGAAACGCACGTCGGTGCTATCAAGCTGCGCAGCCACAATGCCCAGTTCGAGAATGTTCCCTATCCCCAAATCGGTCTGATACAGGTCCCGGCTTTGCTCGTACAGACTGGGGATCATTGCGAACAGATTGGAGTTTTTTGCCTTGTGCCACATGGCTTCCAGAATCTGCTGCTGGCGCGCCTCACGGGCGAAGACACTGGTGGTTTTGCGCGTCCGCGAGTACCAGAGCGCCAACTCCCCGTTCATATGAACCAGGCCCGGCTCAAGCGTGAGAATGTGATATTCGCCGTTCTCGTCGGGGACGGGCCAGTAGTCGTGCAGTTGACAGTGCACCGGCACATCCACGCCGCCGAGCATGTCCACCAGGCCCATTAAGCCGTTGAAATCGACCTTGGCATAATAATCAGCGGTGATACCGAGGTTGTAGAGTAACGTCTGGTTAAGCAGGCCAATCCCCCCACCATCGAAACCGTAGTGCTCACCATAGGAATCCACGGTATTGATGCGGCTCATCCGAATGTTGGGGATATAGACATAGAGATCGCGCGGGATCGAGAGCACAGATACAGAGGGGATATCAGGGTAAATGACCACATATTGAATCGCATCGGTGTTCCAATAGTCCCAGTCCGGGCGCTGATCACTGCCGAGCAGCACAATGGTCATCGCTTCAGCAGGAATAGGATAACGCGGCACCGGCGTCGGGATAGGGATAGGGAGATAGCCGGAATACGCCGCGGTCATCGTGATCTCCATTTCCGCGACGGGGGTGATCGGAATCGCGGTGGGACGACGCGGCGGCAGGGGAGAGGGTGTAATTGTAGGCGTCGGGGTACGCGTGGGCCGTGGCGTGTAGGTCGGCAGCGGTGACGGGGTGAAGGTTGAAGTCCAGGTGGGCACCAACGTTGGCGTGGCAGTTGGCGAAGGAGGGACAGGCGTTGCCGTGCGCGTAGGCGGCTTCGCACTGCTGGTCGGTGTGACAACCACATAGACTACCGGCGTGACTTCTCCCGCCAGACGCGCAATATTGAACATCAATGCAGCCAGGATGGTAATGAGGATGAGGCAGAAGGCTGCATATAAAACGTTTTGGAATTTAGCCATAGAAGTTCACACACTCGAATTTACAAGATGGGATGGCCAGCACACTTGTTATTATAAGCCTGCTTTACAGTTTTGTCTAACCAACCTGAAGGTAAATCACCTTCTTCAACAGCCCTTGCTCCTACGGCGTTTTCAATTACACTAGCAGTATCCTTTCTCTTATCTATAATTCAGGAGGAACTTATGCTACCAGTTGCAATTATCACCGATACAGATTCAAGTTTACCGGCCGCGATTGCGGCACACTATGGCATCCAACAGGTGCCGATCAACATCCATTTTGGACAGGAAACCTTCCAGGCTGCTGTAGATATCGATGATGCCGAGGCATTTGCCCGCATCGACCGCGACGGCAAACTACCCACAACGTCCGCGCCAACGCCAGGGCAGTTCGCCGCAGCGTACCAGGCCGCGTTCGATGCCGGGGCGCAGTCGGTCCTCTGCTTCTGTGTCAGCGCGGAGATCAGCGGGACGTACAACGCCGCCATCACCGCCCGTGATCTGATGCCCGATCGCACCATCACTGTCGTTGATTCACGCACGCTGTCGCTCGGTCAGGGGTATATGGCAATCGCCGCTGCCGAAGCCATCCAGAAGGGTGCAACCGTGGAAGAGGCAATTGCCGCCGCGGAATCACTGCGCGAGCGCACGCACGTCTACGCCGCGCTGGCGACCCTCAAATATCTGGCAATGAGCGGGCGCGTTGGGCATCTGGCGGCCGGTATGGCCAACCTGTTGAACATCAAACCCATTCTCACAGTCAGAGATGGCAAACTCGACATGCTCGAAAAGGTGCGCACTCAGCGCAAAGCCTGGGATCGCGTCATTGAATTGACCGTGGAGAGCCTGGGCGGGCGGTCCATTGAGCGTATGGGCATCATCCACGTCAACGCGCTGGACAAAGCACGCGAGTTTGAGGCGATGCTGCGTGAACATCTCCCCTGCCCCACCGATGTCATCACGGCCGAATTCACGCCGGGCCTGTCAATCCACTCCGGAACCGGCATCGTCGGCGTGGTCGTCGTCGCCGCCGCATAGCGCCGATTCCCTTTCTTTCGCCTGGCGAAGGTGGGCAAATCGGTAATCGCCCACCTTCATTGCAGTTTCGGTCCGAACAGGTTTGGGAATATGACATGATCTGTCACATTCTTGGCGTATAATCGAAATGAAGTAGAACAAACGAGCTAATCAAAAAGGAGACAAAGGATGGATAAGATCATTGCGTACTGCGGATTGAATTGTGCGGAGTGTCCGGCGTATCTCGCCACCCAATCGGGCGATCCGGCGGCGTTGGAGCGCGTGGCGGCAGAATGGCGTGTGGCGTTCAACGCGCCGGACATTACGGCAGCGGGGATCGTCTGCGATGGGTGTCTGGCAACGATTGGGGGAAGGTTGGCCGACTATTGCGGCATGTGCGAGATTCGCGCGTGCGCGATAGAGCGGAATATGGTCAGTTGCGCGTTCTGTGCCGACTACGGCTGCCCCAAGTTGGAAAGCTTCCTCGCTCAAGCGCCGGCTGCGCGCGCGACGCTAGAACAATTGAGGGCAGCCCAAGATTGACAAAGGAACGGTAAGTCGTAAAATACAAAAGCTATCTGGCGGAAAACAGCAACGTGAAATATCGGGGTTGTGCGAGCTGGCACAACCCCGATATTATTGTCGCCGTCAGCCGACAGAAAAAACAAATTCACAAAAAGGTGGTTTACGATGCGCACAGTTAAATTTCCGGTTGTAAGCATTATTTTGTTAGTTTTTGCCGTGTTATTCGCAGCGTACACGATTTGGGCAGCGAGCTACGCCTTCAACACCATCTCGGAAGCAGTCGCCGCAGGGCAATTGGTGATCAAAGAAAGTAAATTCGAGGTCGCAAATTTTTTGATGAACAACGTTGCCCAATATGTCTTCTTCACCCTCGCCCTATTGGCATTGGGCAGGATCGTCCAAGTAATTTCGCCTGACGTGGAAGAAGAGGACGAGGAATCATTCCTCGAAGAGACTATGGACGAAGACGCCGAAGAAGATGCCCTCGAGGTAGTGGAACAAAACAACACCGCCGCATAACACAGCCTGGAAAGCAATGATGATCTTAGCGGCTGTCACAAAACATCCGCTAAGATCATTTAGGGTATGAGAGCAATCCATTTGACCAAGAGGAGGCGTGTATGCACTATCGCACTTTGGGGCGAACCGGCCTGCAAATCAGTGAAGTCAGCCTGGGAACCGAGTATCTGATCGGCAAACCGCACGCACATATCGGCGAAGTCATCCATACAGCACTGGAGGCGGGGATCAACTACTTCGATCTGTTCTGCGCGGAACCCGGCTTCCGCGACGCGATGGGCGCGGCATTCGCCGGACAGCGCGACCGCGTCTACCTGGCAGCGCACCTGGGCGCAGCCATCAATGAGGACGGACAATATCTGAAGACGCGCTCGCTCAAGCTTTGCGAGACGTTCTTTGAAGACTTTCTTACCCGCTACGCGACGGATTATGCGGATGTGCTCATTTTGCATAACTGCGACCGACAGAACGACTTCGACGCGCTGTTCCGCGAGAATGGCCCGCTTGGGCTGGCCCTGCGGCTGAAGGCAGAAGGCAAGGCGCGCTTCATCGGCTTTAGCGGGCACACCGTCGAAACGGCGTTGCAGGCGGTCGAGAGCGGCTATATCGATGTCCTCATGTTCCCGGTCAATTTAGCAGGAAACGCCGTCCCCGGCAAAAAGGAATTGCTGAAGACGTGCCAGGCGCGCGGCGTGGGGGTGGTGGCAATGAAACCTCTGGGTGGCGGCAAGCTGCTGCAAGGCCCGCGCACGGTGCGGATGGCACACTACCAGATGGGCGGGGAGGCGCAGCAGATCAAGAAGAACGTGCCGATCACACCCGTGCAATGCCTGCATTACACCCTTTCGCAGGTGGGCGTCTGCGCGGCGATCCCCGGCTGCGCCAGCGTAGAGGAACTGCGTGGCGTTTTAGCTTATGAGGACGCAACGGACGCCGAACGCGACTTCTCCGAGGTCATCGCCGACTTCGCGCAGTACGTACCCGGTGAGTGCGTCTACTGCAACCACTGCCTGCCCTGTCCGGCGCACATTGACATCGGGCAGACGCTTCGCTTGTTCGATATGGCGCAACAAGACTTCACCCCGGCGATCCACGCTGCTTATGATGCGCTGCCGACGCACGCCTCAGACTGCACCGCGTGCGGCGCGTGTGAGAAACGCTGTCCGTTCGGTGTCCCCACCGTCGCTCGCATCGCCGAAGCTGCCGCGTTTTTTAGACAGGATTCACAGGATTGACAGGATGAAGAAACCCTTCTAATCCTGAAAATCCTGTTCATCCTGTCAGAAATCTGCGAGAATCAGCGTCCTGAAAGAACTCGCGGCGGAACAAGACCGTACTTTGTGGCGATGTCGCAGAACTGCGCGTAGGTTTGTTCAAGAAGCGGAATGCCGCTGCGGCGACATTCCGCTTCGGCCTCGAATTCCTTCTGCCCGGCAAAGTAAACGCGCTCTGCGCCCTCTGCAGGCGGCGTGTTGCGTAGATCGCGGAGCATCCGGTCCATGTCGCGGCGGAATTCGCGGGGGTCGCGGAACGCAGCTATCTTGATCGTGCCGAAGAAATGGCTCACGCGGCCCGATGACGTCGCCGTATCGGCTACGTCCGGGCCAAAGGGCGCGCCGCACAGCACCGCGCAGAGGATGTCCACCATCACCGCCAAGCCATAGCCCTTGTAGCCGCTGAACAGTTCGCCCTCACCGCCGAGCGGCAAAATGCCACCCCCCACGCGATGAAACATATCATCCAGCAACGACGCCGTATCCTTCGCCGTGCGCCCGTGCCTGTCCACGGCCCATCCCGGCGGCAAGTCCTTTCCCAGGCGGTCGTACACCTCGATCTTGCCGCGCGGCACCACCGTCGTCGCCATATCCAACACGAAGGCGCGCTCTTCGTCGGCGGGGGCAGCGAAGGCCAGCGGATTGGTGCCGAACATCACCTGCCGTCCGAATGTGGGCACGCCTAGCGCAGCGGTGTTGGTCATGGCAATGCCGAGCATGTCGGCCTCGAGCGCCATCATCGCATAGTAGCCGGCGATGCCAAAGTGCGTGGAATCGCGCACACAGCCAAATGCCGCGCCGCCGTCCCGTGCCTTGGCGATGATCTGCCGCATCGTCCTGGCGCTGACGGGCGCGCCCATCGCACCGTGCGCATCCACCACGAGCGACATCGGCGTGTCCATCACCACTTCGACGGCAGCGTCCGGTCGCACCACGCCCGTTTCCAGGCCATTCACGTAGCGGGGCAGTCGCGCCGTCCCGTGTGAAGGAATGCCACGCGCGTCGGCTGCGACCAATACATCGGCGGCGATGCGGGCATCTTCTTCAGAAAGGCCGCACGCCTGAAAAACTTGTTGACAAAAGAGCTGCAAAGCGTCTATGGTGACATAAACATATTCGGATTTCACGGTTATGGTTCCTGGAAAGAATTCATGATTGCCAGTCTTTCTTCAACAACGCCATCAACACCCAATCCGAGAACTCGCCTTTGAATCGCCGGTACTCCCGCAGCACGCCCTCGGTTTCGAAATGCAGACGCCGGAGCAGTCCGATGGAACGGGCGTTTTCTGTCAGCACGTAGGCCTGGATGCGGTTCAAGTCCAACTGCGTGAAGCTGTAGGCGATCACGGCTTGAAGAGCCTCCCGCATGATGCCCTGTCCCCAATATGCGCGGGCCAGATCGTAGCCGATTTCGCCACGTTGGTCGTAGGGGCTGAGAACCTTGTAGCCGCATGTCCCTGCGGACTTCACGCAGGAGCAGCGTTCGGTTTCCAGTTGGGGAAACTCGCAGTGAGCGCCGTGCGCACTAGAAGGACACATATTGCCGCCGTTGCCACCAATGGGCCCCCGCAGCCAGGATGGCGAGCACAGCTAGCCCAACCACCGCCCACGGCGACTCGCCTGCCAGCATCACGCTTGTATCGGTTATGCGCAGTGCGGTCGGACTGGGCCGGTTTTCCGCGATGGTGTATTCGCTATGGACATCTATCACTGCGTTGCTGGTGATGCGATTGTGCGTAGCGTCGAGGGTAGCACCTGAATCCTCGGTCCACTCCTGGCATGGTCGCGCGCGATGCCACAATTTCAGGTTCGCTTCGGTCAGGCCGGCGATCTGGGTGTTGTTGTACGTGAAGGTCAGCGTCGCTTCGGCGCTGCTCCCACGCTCGCTGTCAACGCGCCACAACAGGCCGTTGGTGGCGATCTCGGTGTTGCAGGTATTGCGGTAGTGCCGCGTCACGTAGACCGAACCCTTGCTGCCGGACCCGTAATCCACCGTCACGCCGCTGTCGCCAACCACGAGCGGGGCAATGTTTCCGGCAGGCAACATCGCACGATAGCGCGCACCTCCCCCGCCGCCGTTTGCCGCGCCGTAGTCGCTGAAGATCAGGTAGGCGCGCCCGGTGTCGCTGCTGTAGGCGTTTGCCCCGACGAGGAGATCGGCGTAACTGTCGCCGTTCACATCTCCCACACCCGCCACACTAATGCCGGCCCCGCTGCCGGAATCTTCGCCCGTGTAGATGACGTTGGCCGCAGATAAAGCAAGACTGCCTGGACTGGCACTACCTAACACCAGGTAGACGCGCCCGGTACCGGGCGCCCCGATCAGCAGATCGGCATAGCCGTCGGCGTTCACGTCCCCTGCGCCTTTCAGACTATAGCCGGCGAGGCTATTAGTTGCACCGATGTAGATGGCATCGGCAGCCGACAAGATCATGGTGCTCGGGCTGGCGCTGCCTAGCACCAGGTAGACGCATCCGGTCTCGCTGCTGTAGCTAGAGGCCCCGACCAGCAAGTCTGCGTAACCATCGCCATTCACATCCCCAGCGCCGGCCACACTATCGCCGGCGTAGTCGCCGGTTCCCTCGCCGGTGTAGATGGCGTTGGCAGCCGACAGGGGCATACTGCTCGGACTGGCACTACCCAGCACCAGGTAGGCGCGCCCGACACTGCCGTTGTAGGTAGACGCCCCAATGAGCAGGTCGGCATAGCCGTCGCCGTTCACGTCCCCTGCGCCCGCTACACTATCACCGGCATTGCTGCTCGTCTCGCCGGTGTAGACGGCGTCGGCGTCAGCCAGGTTGATACTGCCCGGATCGGCTTTGCCCAGCACCAGGTAGGCGCGTCCGGTACCGCTGCTGTTGCCGTATGCCCCGATGAGCAGGTCGGCATAGCCGTCGCCGTTCACGTCCCCTGCGCCCGCCACGCTATCGCCGGCAAAGTTACTGCTTGCCTCGCCAGTGTAGACGGCGTCGGCGCCGGACAGGTTGATGCTGCTCGGACTGGCGCTGCCCAGCACCAGATAGACTTGCCCGGTATTGTTATCGTAACCGGATGCCCCAATGAGCATATCGGCGTAGCCATCACCGTTTACATCCCCCGCACCCGCTATGCTGGTGCCAGCGTAGTTATTGGATCCTTCGCCAGTATAGATCGCGTCGGCGCCGGCCACTCCCTGGTCCAGTTGCCAACCAGATGGCCCGCCCAGGAATAGATAGACGCGCCCGGTGTTACTATTGTAGCCATACGCGCCGATGAGCAGGTCGGCGTAGCCGTCGCCGTTCACATCTCCCACATCCGCCACCCTAACGCCGGCGTTATCCCCGGAATTCTCTCCGGTAAAGGCAGCATTGCTCTTAGCGAGTGAACCGCCGGTAAGGCCAGGCGGCGCACCCTCCCCCTGGACTTGCGCGGGCAGGGTAAAGGCTAAAACCAACAAAAGCAGAAATAAGGTAAAGCGTTTCATGGCAACCTCCTATGCACTATACGCCAAGATGCCAGTCCATTTTGGCGCGAGGATGAATTAGCGGTGTCCCTGGTGGCTGGGCCAGAAAAAATTGGTGACGAAACGCTCGAGATGCGGTCTGACATCGCTATGAGTATTATATGCTTGCCTGCATTGAGAGTCAATTTTTTTCCGGTATAGAACGTCATTCCGAACACTTTTTGTGAGGGACCTCCTATTACCAAGAAATTTCGCACGATATCGAAGCTTACCTGGAACAGTATCGCGCCGAAATCGCACTCCAGGTGGCGCGTTACCACAGGAAACTGTCAAAAATGTAAATCCAAAGGGGACAGTGCAAATTCCCAGGTTTGCGGTATAGTGTGCAGGAATTGAGCTGGCAATCCAGCAATCGCTTACTTGGAGGAACCTTGACCACCATCGCAAACCACTCGCTCTTCCGCACGCTGCGCGAGCTTAAGGGCAACCCGCGCATCACCGTGCTCACCGAACTGATGTTCGGCATCCCTTTCAATTTA
>JAIOAS010000034.1:0-22285 GCA_019873725.1 Chloroflexota bacterium
GTGGGCTTCATCGGTGCGAACGGGGCCGGGAAGAGTACGCTGCTCAAACTCATCGCACGCATCCTCGAACCGGATGCCGGCACGGTTACGGTGAACGGTCGCGTCGGGGCGCTTTTGGAGTTGGGCGCCGGCTTTCATCCTGACCTGACCGGGCGGGAGAACGTTTATCTGAATGCCTCGATTATGGGCTTGAGCCGCCGCGAGGTAGACCGGCGCTTCGACGAAATCGTGGCCTTTTCGGAGCTGGAGCGGTTCATCGACGTGCCGGTGAAGCACTATTCTTCGGGGATGTACGTGCGGCTGGGGTTCGCCGTGGCGGTCAATGTAGAGCCGGAGATCCTGCTGGTGGATGAGGTGCTGGCGGTGGGGGATGCGGCGTTCCAGCGGAAGTGTTTCGAGCGGATTGACCGGATGCGTGCGGATGGGATTACCTTGTTGTTTGTGTCGCATAGCGCCGACGCTGTACGCAAACACTGTTCACGGGTCATCTGGTTGGACCATGGCACGATGAAGGCTGATGGTACAGCAGAAGCTGTTGTGCAGAGGTACACAACATATATATGGGAGAAAGATGAAGGGCGATTGAATGCGGGAGACGGGACTCGTTGGGGCACCGGACACATACAAATCACGCGGGTGCAATTGTTGGGTAGAAGTGGTGAGGAGACCCAGCTTTTCGAGACCGGCGAACCGTTGACAGTCGTGATGCATTATCGGACCCAGGAGCGCGTCGAGCAGCCAGTGTTTGGGTTGGCGATTCTTCGTAGTGATGGCACGTATATTACAGGGCCAAATACTCAGGTGGGGGGATTGCAAATTCCTTTTGTGAAAGGCGTAGGTAAGGTATTCTACCGTGTCGACATGCTTCCATTATTGGAAGGAAGGTATACATTATCTGTTGCGGTGGTGAACTCGACATATTCCGAGATTTACGATTATCATGATCGTCTATATCCGTTTCGGGTGCGGTCTCCAGGAAACGCTGAACAGTATGGCTTGGTTACCCTGGGCGGTCGTTGGGAATATCTTGATAATTTATCAGGTGAGCTGGACATATGAGCAGTGTAATGCCGCAATCTGTTGATCCTACACAATATGATGCTTACTATTATGCTCATGATTGTGGGCGACCATACCAACGTGACGAGGTCTGGCTCGCATTTTTTGCCAAAGTAGCTGAATGTATTGATATTGATCTTCGTCCCCGAACTGTACTCGACGCCGGTTGTGCTATGGGATTGTTAGTCGAGAAGTTACGGGAACGCGGCATTGAAGCGTATGGGATCGACATATCGGAATATGCGATTCAGAATGTGCATGAATCCGTGCGTGATTTCTGTCAAGTAGGTTCCATCACAGCCCCTTTTCCCCGGCGGTATGATCTTATTGTCAGCCTGGAGGTGTTGGAGCATTTGCCTGCCGTGCAAGCTCGCGAGGCTTTAAGCAATATATGTCAATATACGGATCAAGTGCTCTTTTCGTCCACTCCGTTGGATTATCGTGAGGTAACGCATGTCAATGTGCAGCCGCCTGAATATTGGGCTGAATTGTTCGCCAAACAAGGTTTCCTCCGCGATGTGGATTATGACGCCTCTTTTTTGACGCCGTGGGCGGGATTATTTAGGCGAGCCGAGAGCACCATCCCTCAATTGGTACGTGATTTTGAGCGGCATTGCTGGCTTTTGCAATATGAGGCCTTTGAGGTGCGCGCGGCGTTAGCTATAGCGCGTGAATCGCTAAAGCATTATGAGCAGGAAACAGCTATGTTGCGCACCCAGGTCGAAAATTTGGAAGCGCAGGTAAAAGGATTTGAAAATGGTAGGTTGATGCGTCTGTTGTTGGGGGTGCAGAACTGGTGGCGAAAGCTGGTTTGAAAGCGAAGAGTAAGTTGCTCAATGAAGTTAATAAACGCCACTCATATTTTAATCATCAGTCATGATGTCGTCGGCCCTAAAATGGCCGGCCCGGGGATCCGCTATTGGGAGCTGGCACGGGTTTTGGCGCAATCTTTTCCGGTGATGTTGGCAACGCCCAATGTTGTACAGATGCCAGACGAGGGTGTGCGTATATGGCCCTATCAACCTGGGGTATGGGATTCGATCGCGCCGGTCGTGGAAGCAGCCAGAGCCATTGTGCTGTCCGGTGATGTACTGGGCTGGTTTCCGCAGTTGATGCAATGTGATATTCCCCTGGTTATAGATGGTTATGACCCGCATCCGTTGGAGACATTGGCTTTGTTTGCCGGCACGCCGGAGCAGGCGCAGCGGCATCAAGAGCGCGAGCGAATCCTGCGGATGCAGTGCCAGGCCGGGGACTTCTTCATCTGCGCCAGCGAGCGACAACGGGATTGGTGGTTGGGGTTGTTAGAGGCGAACGGACGCCTGAACGTGCAAACCTATAATGAGGATCCGTCACTGCGCCGGCTGCTGGATGTTGTGCCATTTGGCCTGCCGGCATCGCCGCCGCAGCATACCCAATCTGTTCTCAAGGGTGTCGCGCCGGGAATTGGCCCGGACGCTAAAGTTGTCCTGTGGGGCGGGGGATTGTGGGAGTGGTTGGATCCGCTGACGCTGCTGCGCGCGTTCCCGCGTGTGTTGGCTCGGTACCCAGAAGCGCGTTTGGTCTTCCCCGGCACGCGGCATCCCAATATGGATGTTCCCGCGATGGGGATGAGTCACCGGGCGATGCAGTTGGTGGAAGATCTAGGTCTGCAGCCTTATGTCTTTTTCGGGGAATGGGCACCCTACGGGGATTGGCAGAATTATCTTTTAGAAGCGGATGTGGGCGTCGTGTTGCACTTTGATATTTTGGAAACGCGTATGGCCTTCCGCACGCGGGTGTTGGACTACATTTGGGCGGGTCTGCCGATGGTTTTGACGGAAGGAGATGCGACTAGCGACCTTGTGGCGCAGTATGGCTTAGGGCGTTTGGTCGCATTTGAGGATGTGGATGGCGTCGCCGAGGCTTTACTCGACGTGCTGGCGCAGCCACGCGCAACCTGGGTAGGACGCTTCCCAGATGTGCAAGCGCAGTTGACATGGGAGCGAGCAGCAGAGCCGTTGGTGCGGTTTTGTCGCGCGCCTTACTACACCGTGAAGCAGCAGCTTTTACCTACCCTTGCCGAAACCGATGAGCGCCTGGCCTGGCTAGAAGCGCAATTGGCGCAGCAGCGGGCAGAATTGGAGCGCTTGTATGCATTGGTAGATGACTATGAGCGTGGACGGTTTATTCGTCTTATGCGCTGGGGCCGGAAAAACTGGCAAACTCTTGTGGGCGATAAATGAAAATGATATGGAACAAGAAGAACTTATTTCTAGAATCAGCAAAATCCAGTGGTTTCACGATTATGAGTTGGCTCCTGGTGTGAGAACAAACGGCTGGGGGGACATGTCCGAGCGTCTGCCACACTTTCAAATTCCAGATGATTTGACAGGGAAACGGGTGTTGGATGTAGGCTGCGCAGATGGCTACTTCACTTTCTTGGCCGAGTCCCGGGGGGCGAGCGTTGTTGCGATAGATGCCTGGCCACGTGAAGGTTTCTTTTTGGCGCATGAGGTATTAAATTCGCAGGCCCAGTTCCGTCATATGAGTGTATACGATCTTCGCCCTGATACATTTGGATTATTTGATATCGTTTTTTTCTTTGGTGTATACTATCATCTTAAAAATCCCCTTTTGGCGTTGGAACGGATTGCCAGTGTAACGCGCGAATATGCCCTGATCGAATCAGAGACTGTCAATTTACCTGGTCTTGCTGACCTGGGCCTCAGTCGTTTCTTTGAGTTTGCTGAGTTGAACAATGATCCCTCTAATTGGTGGACCCCTAATATTCTCTGTTTGTTGCAGACAGTCCGCGCGTCAGGTTTTCCGCGTGCGATATTGGTTGATCGCTATAATGAAAGCCGCGCCATCGTGCGTGCTGAGAAGGGACCCCAGACTGCAGGTAAGTTGCTCACTGAGAACTTCTTTATTGCTATCGATACACCTCTCCCCAACGCGCTGGTGGGGAATGAGATAGTTTCAATCTCAGGATGGGCGCTCAGTCAGCTCGAGCCGGAGGGAAGTATCAAACGAATCCTGGTATACCTGGATACATTGGATGATCCTGCTCACTTGATCGGAGAGGCTGAATATCGAATTCCGCGCCCAGACTTGCGCCCTAGTCTTAATCCTATCTACGGTAATGTGGGATTTCATTTGGCTTGGGACCCAACCGGTATTGTGCCGGGCGAGCACAGATTATATGTGATGGCTGAAGGAGAGGAGGGCTGGAACTACAATTATGTGCCAATCATGATCGGTGCTTTGGTGACACAGCCTGCCTTTATCGTCAATGCGCAGACGCATGGCACCTCAGATGCGACGGCACAAGGTGTAGTCAAAGCTCAGTTGGATCAGATGTTGTGCGAACGGGATGCCGAAATTGCTCGCCTGCGTGCGTTGGTAGATGGCTACGAGCGTGGGCGCTTCATCCGGTTTATGAAATGGTTGCGACGGAGTGCATGATTGGGCAGTCGAGTATGAAAGCCTCTATTATTATTCTGGTTTGGAATGGCATGTCTTACCTGGAAGCCTGCCTGAACGCGGTGTTGGCGCAGGACTACCCGAATTTTGAAGTCATTGTGGTGGATAATGGTTCCGCTGACGGTTCGGCGGATTTTGTGGCAGAACAATATCCGCAGGTGCGGCTGATTCGGAACGGGCGCAACATGGGTTTTTCCGCTGGGAACAATATTGGCCTCCGCGCTGCTACTGGCGATGTATTGGTGTTGTTGAATCAAGATACCGTGGTGCATACCGGTTGGCTGGCGGCCCTGACCCAGGTGTTAGCCGATCCTACTATAGGCATTGTCGGGTGCAAGCTGCTCTATCCTGATGGCACGCTTCAGCACGCCGGCGCCTATGTGTATGGCGTGCGCGGGGAATCCGGACATACAGGGCGGCATGAACCGGACGCAGGTCAGTACGATCAATTGCGCGACGTTGACTTTGTCACGGGAGCTTCGTTGGGCCTGACTCGCTCGACCTTTGCCCGAATTGGGCCGCTCGACGAGGGATTTGCCCCGGCTTATTATGAGGATACCGATTGGTGTTACCGCGCGCGTGAGGCCGGTCTGCGTGTGGTGTATACTCCAGCCGCCGTGGCGACGCATTATGAATCAACCTCGACCCGGCCGGCCAGTTACATTCAAAAGGCTATTCTGCATTACGGGCGCTTGCGTTTGCTATTCAAACACAAGCCTGTGCTGTGGCTCCGGCAAGAATTCGCGCCGGTTGAAATGGAATGGGCCGGGCAATTGGGCCACACGGTCGAAATGATGGCCCTGCGCGATGCTTATGTGCGGCTGGCGCTTTCATTGCCCGAAATCCTGGCTTTTCGGTTGCGTTCAGGCGGGATTGCTTCAAGTGAAGTCCCCCAAAAGGAGTGGGACGAACTGCTGGCGATGGTATCTGACTTGCAGAATGTCTGCATGGAGGAACCACTGGAGGTTGTTTATGCCCAATCAGAGCGCACTGAAGAGCGTGCCATTGGCGCTGAAGTGCAACAAGCGCACTCGGGCCAAATGTCCGAGTTGGACCCAACCTATAGTTCGTGGCGCCGGCTGCTGGCCGGGTGGGAGATCAAAGAGCAGCCTTTTCGGTCTGATGTTCCTGTGCTGGGCAAAGGCATCGCGGCTTTTCGTGAAGCGTGGAACAATGTGGCTACACGTTGGTACGTACAACCTATGCTGCAACAACAGGTGGCATTTAACCAAGGTGCAGTGGATATTATAAGACAAATGCTGGATAGCCTTCAAGACTTGAGGCGCGATGCTGCCCAGAGTGCACGCTCGATCAATACTCTGGCTATGACCATTGCCGGCTTGCAGCAAAAAATTGAAGCGTTGGAAAAGCTAGTGGATAAAGAACAGAGCGAATCCACATTCACCACTGTTCTGCACTCTGAACTTCCGGAGGAAAAAGAAAATGGATAAACAAGAAATTCAGGCTCGGGTCAACAGAATACAGTGGTTTCATCGTTACGAACTGGTGCCTGGCGTCATTACCCCTGGTCCAAGCGATATGATGGAGCGAGGAACTTTTTTTCAGATTCCATCTGATTTGACCGGCAAGCGCGTGTTGGATATTGGGTGCGCCGATGGGTATTTTACCTTCTTAGCCGAATCGCGCGGCGCGGATGTGGTGGCTATAGACTCATGGCCTCGCGCCGGGTTCTTTTTAGCTCATGAAGTGCTCAATTCAAAAGCCAAGTTTTATCATATGAGCGTATATGACATTGATCCCGGCATGTTAGGTGTATTTGACATCGTATTCTTTTTTGGCGTGTATTACCATCTCAAAAATCCCATCCTGGCTCTGGAACGGGTAGCCAGCGTGACGCGCGACTATGCCATTATTGAATCAGAGATTATGGGGGCACCAGCCACAGAGGGAGAAGGATTTAGTCGCTTTTACGAAAATCGAGAATTAAATGGCGATCCAACCAATTGGTGGGTCCCCAATATACCCTGTTTACTGCAAACAGTCCGAGCTGCCGGTTTCCCGCGCGCGGAATTGGTGACTTGTTATCATGATCGGCGGGGTATTGTGCGGGCTTACAAGGGGCCTCGCACGGCCGGGAAAATGTTAAACGAAGATTTCTTTGTTATCATCGATACGCCCTCTGCTGGGGCCCACCTGGATGGCATTGTGTTGGTTTCAGGATGGGCGCTCAGCCAACTCAAACCAGAGGGAGGCATTGAACATATTGTCATCTATCTGGACAACTTGGATGATCCGGCTGGTGAATTGGGCGAGGCTCAGTATGGCAGTTGGCGAGCAGACCTTACGGCTCACTTTGGCGATGCCTATGGGCCAGTTGGTTTCGAATTTAGCTGGAACACAGTTGGGGTGTTACCGGGTCCGCATACCCTCTATGTTCTGGCCGAAGGGGAAAAAGGCTGGCACTTTGATTTTGTCCATGTCTTTGTTGGCGTGGCAGAGCAGGATCAGGCCAACGCTTCGCGGATGCATAAGGACGCCGTTGTGCAAAATCAAGCCGCGCAAGATCCTAGCCAAACCAAATCACAGCTTGCAGTATGTGAAGCCAATGTTGCTCGCTTGCAAGCGCTGGTGGCGGGCTATGAGCAGGGGCGATTTATTCGTTTTATGAAGTGGTGGCACAACCTGACATCTTCTAAGGGAAAATAGCATCTATGCGTTTGCTGCACGTCACGCATCAGTATCCCCCAGCCATAGGCGGGTCAGAGCAATACATCGCCGACCTTTCCGAAGAGCTGGCGGCGCGCGGTCACCAGGTGGATGTATTCACCAGCCGCTCACTCGACTTTCACACGTGGCAGAACGTGCTGCCCGGCTACGAACAGCGCAACGGCGTCAACGTCTATCGCTTTCGCAGCTTGCGACGGCGCGGTTATGTATGGGACATACTGCACTATGGCCTGCGCCATTACTGGCAAACGCAGGCGCGCCGCTATGAGCCTTTGATCTTTTTGGGCGGCGGGCCTATCTGTCCAGGCATGTATTGGCGCATACGCCGGCAGGCGCGCCAGTACGACCTGGTGCATCTCAACTGCCTGGTCTATTCGCATGTGGCGTATGGGCATTGGGCGGCGCACTCGCAAGGCGTCCCCACGTTGATTACACCACATCTGCATGTGGACCAGCCAGTGACCTATGCCATTGGTTATATGCGGCGGGCCCTGCAAGAATGTGATCACGTTGTTGCCGATACCGAAGCCGAGCGCGCTCACCTGGTCAATATGGGCCTGGATAGCTGGCGTGTGTCTACGGTTGGCGTGGGCGTGCGTCCTGAACAATTTCCAGAGCTAGATCGGCGCGCCGCTCGCCAGAAGTTCGGCCTGCCAGAGGATGCCTACGTTTTGCTGTTTTATGGACGCAAGGATGAATACAAGGGACTGGGCCGGGTTGTGGAATCCTATAAAGCCTTGCGCGACGAGTATCCACATCTGCGCTTGCTTAGCGTTGGGCCAGAGACCGATTATTCGCGTTCGTTGGTGGCGCAATATGAGGGTCTGCCAGGCTGGGTCAATCGTGGTGCTGTGCCCGACCAGGAACGCGCCCTGGCGCTCAACGCCGCCGATTGTCTGGCCTTGCCTTCACAAGGTGAAGCTTTTGGGATTGTTTTTTTGGAAGCATGGCTGACGCGCCTGCCCGTCATCGGCCCGCGTACGCTGGCCGTTTCGGCGTTGATTAGCGAAGGGCGAGACGGGCTGCTGACCGACCCCACCGATGTAGGCGAGTTGACAACCTGCGTGCGGCATTTGATGGACCATCCGGCGTTAGCGCGCCAGATGGGTGAGCGGGGACGGCAGAAGGTGTTGGCGCGTTATACCGTGGCCCGGATTGTTGACAGGGCCGAAGGCGTTTATCTGCGCGTGCTGCGCCGCCGCCAGCGGGAGTATAGCCGCTCCGTCTTTTCTTCATTGCCTGTGACCAGCCAAACCCCTGCTAGGAGTGTGCCAGAATGAACATTAGCCTGGTGGGGCCGCGCAGCGGTGATGGCTTTAGCCGTATGTTGATCCAGGCGCGTTGCCTTCAAGCGCAGGGCCATCTGGTACAGGTGTACGTTGAAGTTGCGCCTTGCGCGGATGATCTGCGGACTGTTGGCCTTGCGCTGGTGGCCGTCGAGTCGCTCATAAACAACCCACCCGCGCATTGGCTTGAATCAGACCTGTACATTTATCACGAGCCTGGGCCGCGCGCGCTGCTAGAAAGTGTCCGGCGCATCCGGCGCGGCCTGGTACTGTGGGATTGCTGTGCTATGCCTGAGCCGGCGCTGGTTCATTACGCCGACTTGTGCCTTGTGGAAACACCCCAGCTCCGTGCTCAGATCGGCGCGCAGTTGGGCTATCCCCTGGAACGCATTTTTGTTATTCAACCCGCACTAGACGAAACGCGTTATGGCGAGCAATTGACTGGCATTGTGAACCTGGCGTTGCAAGATGCGCTGCCCCAGGCTGAACTGCCCCTGACGCCGTCTAAAGCCCCCAGTCCGTCACCGTCTCTGAATCACCTGGAAGCGCAGGCTGATGTCATGCTGCGTGGTTACGAGGTTCGCTCTCACATTCCGCTGCTAGGCGGTCTGGTCGCCTGGGCCAGGAAAAATATCACTTCGCACCTCCGCGAGCCTTATCTTGACCCCATTTTGGAACGGCAGGTGGCTTTTAACCGCCGCCTGGTAAGCGAGCTGCGCGCACTCGCCTCTGCTCAGGCAGAGGCAAAGCAATCCCCCGGCCAACAGCCGGCGACACCCTCCGCTCAGCCTGCCAGCCCTGAAGAGGCGGGTAAAACCAGCGCTGCGCAAGCCGTCATCGAGTTGCGCGACCCCGCGCTTGACAGTGACGCTATCCTCCGGCGCTTGAGCGCGCAAGTGGAACAGCGCCGCGCGAGTGGCGCGTATGATATTGATCCGGCTGCTTTTCCGCCGGAAGCGCTGCGCCCCGTGCGCACTACAGAGTATACCGGTTCCGATCTGCCGGTGAACCTGCCGGGCTTGAATCAGGTCATTGTCGAGTTGGCGGCCCAGAGCCAACTGGCAGAGCCGCGCTTTGTCTCGCCTATTCCCGTTGTTGGGCCGTTGATCGTGGCCGTGCGCCGTGCGTGGAACTGGATGTCTACCAAGTGGTACGTGCTGCCCATCATCCGGCAGCAATCCGAACTCAATACACGGCTCATCGCGCTGTTGAGCGAGCTGGCGCACTGGCAAGAAATCAACGTGCAGCACACGGTTGAGCTACAAGCGCGCGTTGAGGAACTGGAACAGCGCCTGGCCGCCTTGGATAAGGAGCCGTGATGCGTGTGCACCAATTGACTCACGGCGCAATGTTTGGCGATGCCGTTTGCAACCACATGCTCGAAATTGATGCACGCCTGCGCGCCTGGGGGTACCAGGCAAATATGTTTGCTGAGCACGTTGCTCCAGAGATGACAGGGCGCGTGCGTCCGGACAGGGACTATTTAGCTTACCTGGACGCCGCCGATGATGTGCTGATCTATCACTACTCCATCTATACGCCCAACGTGCGCGCTTTTTTGGCGTCTCGCGGGCGGCGCATTTTGGTGTATCACAATATCACGCCGGCGCATTTTTTCCACGGGTGGGATGCTGCCCTGGAAGCGCGTTGTGCGCTTGGGCGGCGCTTGCTCGGTCAACTGGCTGTGTGCGATCTGGGGTTAAGTGATTCCGAATATAATCGCAGAGAGCTGGTGCAGGCTGGCTTTCCGGAAGAAAAGACGGGCGTGTTGCCCATCTTTTTATCTCGGCATCAATTTGAAGCGCAGTCGGCCGCCGCAGATCTGGCCGTCAGATTGCGCCAGACAGGTCTGGTCAACTGGTTGACGGTGGGGCGGGTGGTCCCCAACAAAGCCATTGATGACGTTATCCGCATTTTTTATGTGTACAATCGCTATATCAACCCCCAATCGCGCTTATACGTGGTGGGGTCGCGCTATATTCCATCCTACGACGCTTACCTGGATGCACTGGTGGCAGCAATGGGATTGGAGGGGCAGGTGATCTTTACCGGCCGAGTGACGGACGCAGACCTGGCGGCCTATTACCAGGCTGCCGATTTGTGCGTGGTCGCCAGCCTGCATGAAGGCTTTTGTGTGCCATTGATTGAAAGTATGCATTATGGAGTGCCCATCCTGGCGCGCAAGGCTACCGCCGTGCCGGAGACCTTAGGGCAGGCCGGTGTGTTGTTTACGGATTTGGGCTACGAGCAAGTCGCTGAAATGGCGCACATGCTCATTAGCGATGAACCGCTACGCCGTCAGGTGATTCGTAAGCAAAGAGAGCGTTTGCGGGATCTGGGACCAGACCAGGCCGAAGCAGCACTCAGGCACGCGCTGATTCGGGCGAATTGTTTTGATGGAGCGTAATTGCCGGGCAAGCGTTAATCCTAACGTTCAGACCCAAGGAGCAAAGTGCATGGATCAGATTTCATATCATACGCTAAAAATACGGGAAAATGTACAATTCCAAATTGCTGTTGGAACCAGGTTCTGGGATCCAATCAGCGAGGCTATTGCCAACCAGACCTTTTCGTTTCCTCCCGTTCTCGATTTGGCCTTCAAGCTTTTAAAACCCGCTTACAAAGTGGTTGATCTTGGCGTGCATATTGGCACCTTTTCGCTTGGGGCGGCCGCTTTAGGCTGCGACGTTCTCGCTGTTGAAGCGTCGCCGTATAACGCTTCCCTTGTCAAAGCCAGCATTGCGCGCAATCAATTTGATCGTGTGAAGATAATCACGGCGGCGGTTAGCGATGCGCCTGGAGCTTTGGAATTTGTGGAGGGCGGGCCATTTGGATTCGTTGCTAACCCAGTTATGCAAGGAAACAAGACTCAGGTTCCTGCAGTTACACTAGACGCATTGCTGGCCGATCTGGGCTGGCCGCGTGTGGATGTCATCAAGATGGATATCGAAGGCTCCGAAGTTGCGGCAATTCGGGGTATGTCGCGTTTGCTGGCTAGAGATGATGCACCGTTGATCATTTACGAGTCTAACGGTCATACTCTGCACTTTTTTGGTGAAACGCCCAATAGCCTTATCACCGCTCTTGAAGGATTCGGTTATATAAATTATCGAATCAAACCTGGACGATTTGTACCTGTTCGGTCCAACGAGTTGCAACCTGAGTGTAACGTTGATTATTTGGCTGTTAAAGAACCGTTACCGGAGAACTGGGCGGGTTGGAAAATTTCCCCAATGACGCCTGAAGAGACAATAAGCCAGGTTTTAGCGTCGTGTACAGAAGCGCCTGAACACCGCGCCTATATTGCCCGCGCCCTGGCTACAGCAGAACAAACCTTAGTGCTCGACCCCAGGGTTATACAAGCCCTTGAATCTTTGCGTATGGATTCCGACCCCAGCGTTCGAGCGGCTGTTTCTTGGTTTGATTCCTCTTTAATAGAATCTATAGCTCTGCCGGCGCAGATGCAAGCTTTGTTGGCGCGGCTTGAGTCTTTGAGGCCGCAGACTGACATTATGCTGCGCGGCTATAATGTCCGCTCTCAAGTTCCAATCATTGGCGGCCTGATTGCGTGGCTTCGCAGAAATCTGACCTCTCACTTGCGCGAGCCTTATTTGGACCCTATGATTGAGCGGCAAGTTGAGTTCAATCGCCAGATGTGGCAAGAGGTTTTTAATATGGCTGCTATTCAAGCCAGGGCGCTTCAACGACTTGCACGCCTGGAGGCCCGATTGTCCGACTCTAGCTTAGAAAAACACGACAGCGAGTGTTAGAAAATATGGATCAATTGACTGACAATATTGCCAACGCGGCACAAACACTGCAAGAGATCATCCAAACGGCGCGCCACCGCCACGACGAATCATGCCAGGGCATGGCCTCGGCTGCTCAGGTTGAAGCGCTGCGCTTGATGCAGCACAAGGCCTGGGTGGAAGCGCAGGGGTATATTACCTGGCCACCCGGAGTGGGACGCAAGCTTGTAACGCTGTGGCACAAACTGATCCGACGCGCGCTGGCGTGGTATATTAATCCCATTGTCCGGCAGCAAAACGAATTCAACCTGGCTGCCTTCCAGGCGACGCAGACGCTTTCGGATGAGTTGTTGGAATTGCGCCAGCGCTATTGGCAAGAGCGCGCTGCACAAATGGCGCGCATTGACGCGCTGGCGGCGCAACTCGATGCGCTGCAGCATCAGCTTGAAAAGGACGACCGCTAATGCGAATCGCATTTTTTACGCCTCTTTCTCCAATCCAGTCGGCTATATCGGACTATAGTGAAGGTTTGGCGCTGGCTATGTCAAACATTGCTGGTATCGAGATTGACTTGTTCATTGACGAAGGCTACCAGCCAGACAACCCCGTTATCGCTGAACGTTTTCAAATTTATACTTATCGCCAGTTTGAGCAACGTGTAGGCGATTACGACGCTACTTTGTATGCTCTGGGTGATCACAGCGCCTATCACGGTTACATGCTTGATTTTGTCCACAACTATCCGGGCGTGGTGATTCTACACGATGTGACGTTGCATCGCTGCATCCTGCAGGCCGCACTCAACCGGCGCAATCTGCGCGCCTATCTCGATGATCTGGAGTACGCCTATGCCGTGCGTGATCTGCGTCTTGCCGGGCAAATTCAGGCGGGATTCGGCCACCATCTCATTCTGGAATATCCCCTTTTTGAGCGCATTGTTGATAACAGCCGCGGCGTCATTGTGCACAATCACCACGCGCGCTCGCGCATACTGTCCAAGTGTCCCAACGCCTCGGTGCAGTGCATATTTTCCCCCTTTTTTTTGCCGCCGGGGATGCCGGCATTGGCGTCGCGCGCGCAGCAACGCGCTCAGATGGGGTTGGAGGATTATTTTGTCGTAGGCTCGTTTGGCCTCTTTGTAGCCGATAAACACCTGGAAGATTGCCTGAGCGCCTTTGCCCACGTTGCCCACAAACATCCCCGCTCCAAGTATATTTTGGGTGGTCAAGTGATGGAAGGCTATGACTTGGTTGGGCAGATTAAAAAGATGGGATTGGAAGATCAGGTCATTATCACGGGCTGGCTGCCCCCGCCGCAATTTGTCCAGCGCATGTATGCGCTGGATGTGGGGATTCACTTGCGCTACCCCCACGTTGGGGGTACGCCCTATACGCCTCTCCGGCTTATGGGATTGGGCGTCTGCACCATTGTTTCGGATATCGAGCCGCTGGCCGAGTTGCCCCAAGGGGCTTGCATCAAAATTGCGCCAGACCGTTATCAGGCAGATACCCTGGCGGCGCTGTTAGAATACCTGGCCGAGCACCCCGACTTTTGCCGTCAAATTGGCGACAATGGCCGTCAATTTATTGCGCGGCATCACAACGTTGACCAGATCGCGCAGCAGTACGTTGATTTTATCCAATCCGTGTTATCGTGATGTATAAGCCGTGAGTGATCACGTGCAATCCATCGTATTTGTTCCTTTTGAATCAGAGGCGGCGGCTCTTATGGATGAGAAGATAGGTGATGTTGACAATTATCTGGATTCAGACCAGATCATGGCACGCATCCGCGCGGCCATTCAGGAGCGCCGTGCAGCTTCTGGACTGGATTCCGCCGAGTTCGATGCGCTGGCAAGTGGCGCGCCTGTGCAGCCCACGCTAGAAGATTTGCGCCGCGACCTGGCGCGTCTCACTGAAGCCCTCCGCTATAGTGGCGTTGATATGCTTTTGAGCGACGTGCGACCATCGCCTGTTAGTCAGTTGATTCAGCGGTTCCGCGCTGCGTTGCACGAAGCGATTTTGTTTTACGTCAATCGCCTGGCCGCACAACAGGCTTCTGTCAACCGTTTGACACTCCAGACGCTCAAGACGGCACTCCAGTTGATTGAGGTGCAACAAGCGCGCATCGAGACGTTGGAACATGCGCGTGATGCAAACGTAAACCATACAGCAGAGGATGCATGAAACTTGGCATTGTTCTGCCACGCTATGTTGCGCATACCAGCATCTCGGCCGGCGCCGAACAACTGGGTGCGCAATTGGCGCATCGTCTGGCTGCACGTGGGCACTCGGTTGAGGTGCTCACCACCTGCGCTCTTGACCTGCGTGATCCGCACAATGAATTGCCACCCGGCGTATCTGATGATGGCGCGGTCAGTGTGCGCCGCTTTGCGTTGGACTTGCAACACTGGGATCACACTCGGTACAAGACGTTGACCCAAGGGTGGAATCAGGAACGCTTGCATACGTTGGCTGACGAGGATGCCTGGCTCGATTCGCTGCCGCACGCGCCTCACCTGTACGCTTATCTGGACCGGCATCACAGAACGTATGACGCTGTACTTTTTCTACCTTATCTTGCACCAACAACTTTATACGGAGCGCTACTGTGCGCCGATCGGGCCGTTTTAATGCCGGCCTTGCACGACGAGCCGTTTGCGCGGATGAGTGTCGTGCGTCTGGTGTTGGAAGCTGCGCGCAGTGTTTTATTTATGACGGCGGAGGAGCGAGCTCTTGCGCTCCGTACTTTGGGCTATCGTCTGCCGCGCACGTCTGTGGTCGGCGTCGGTGTGGACGATGCTGAGGCGACGGCTTCCGGCGATCGCTTCCGGCAGCAGTTTGACTTGCATGGGCCGCTGGTGCTCTATTCGGGGCGGCTGGAACCGGCCAAGAACGTTCATACGCTGGTTGCCTATATTGATAGGTTTAGACACGAATACCCCCACCATGCTCAGGTGACATTTGTTCTGCGGGGTTCGGCGGCGATGTACATTGCGCCGCGGGCAAATGTGTTTGTTTTACCCCCTCAGTCTCCAGAATACTATCGAGATGCTTATGCCGCGGCGCAGGTCTTGTGCCAACCCTCACACTATGAGGCATTCTCCATTGTATTGATGGAAGGCTGGTTGGGCGGTGCTGCTGCGCTTGTCAATGCTAACTGCGCGGTAACACGTGCGCACGTTGCGGCGTGTAGCGGCGGTTTGTGGTTCGGCGACGGCGTCGAATTTGGGGCGACGTTGGATTGGCTGCTTACTCATCCTCGTGAATGTGCTGCAATGGGGGCTGCCGGACGACAGTATGTACTTGACCAGTATACGTGGGCGGCGGTTCTGCCGCGCATCGAGGCCGCGTTGGCATGGTGATGATTCATCAACTTGCTCCCGGTTTTGCCCTGGGCGACGCGATTGGCAATCAAGCCCGCGCCATCCGCGCAGTGCTGCGTGCGATGCGAATGCGTTCACAGGTGTACGCGCAATACCGCGACATGCGTATGGATGATAGCGGCGCGGACTATCGAACATTACGTCTACGGCGTGGTGCGTGGTTGATTTATCACCACAGTATTGGTTCTCCTGTATCAGAAATTGCGCGCCGGAATCTCGACCGCCTGGTATTTTATTACCATAATATTACCCCCGGTCATTTTTTACGCGGTTATAATGACCGTCTGGCCGATCTTTTGGACCAGGGCCGGGAGGAACTGCCGACCTTCCAGGATGCGCCGGTTGTGTGGGCCGATTCGGAGTATAACCGGCAAGAGTTGCTGGCGTTGGGATTCCGTAATGTCACGTTGTTTCCCCTGTTAGTGGATACGACGGCGTTGCAACAGTCGGCAATGTCGCCCAATGGGCAGGCCGTCGTGGAACGTTATCCTCAGACTGTAGAGGGTCGCGCGTGGACTAACTGGCTGTTTGTAGGACGCATCGTCCCCAACAAACGTCAAGATGCGCTGATCCGGGCATTTTATTACTATCAACGCTTGATTAACCCCCACTGCCGGCTGTTTCTGGTGGGTTCGTCTGTCAATGCGCCCGGTTATCAGCTCGAACTCGAGACGTTAGCTGCCAGCCTCGGCGCGCAAAATGTGATTTTTGCCGGCGCTCCTTCATTTGCGGAAGGGTTTGGTGGTTATTTTAAAGCCGCCAGCGTGTTCGTGTGCGCCAGTGAACATGAAGGTTTTGGTGTACCTGCGCTTGAGGCGATGTCATTTGGATTGCCGGTGGTCGCGTTGGATGCTACCGGGGTTTCGTGCGCTGTCGGAGATGCCGGTTTATTGGTACAGGATAATGCTCCGGCGACGTTGGCTGAGGCAGTTCATTTGCTGCTGACCGACGAAGAATTGCGCGCGCACTTGGCACGCCACCAACCAGCGCGCGTTGCGGCGCACACCCCGGCCCAATTCGAGGCAACCTTGCGGACTCATATTGCTGATTTATTGAGAAAATGAAGGAGAAAATGGAGAGACCGATAGGAATATGGGCATACCTCCCTCATACAATCCGGCGGCATTTAGGGCCCTCGGGCGACGCCGTTCGCCTGTTTGCTAATCAGCTTTTCCCCTGGATTTGTTTTTTGGGAGTCCTTGCCTGGGGATGGCGAATCCGGAATCCTTTTACCTTCATTCCTGCTTATGGGGATCCCTTAGAGGTTATCTGGGGCATACAGTACTACTACAATTCGCTTTTTGTGCAGCACATATCTCCGTTATTTACGACTTTGATCTTTCATCCCTTAGGGTGGCATACCGCGACCTTAGCACATACCCCCGTCTTCTTTCTGGCTACTTTGCCCATATATAAACTGACTGGCGCTGCGTTTACCTACAATTTTATGGTTATCACTGCATTTGTGGTGTCATTTGCAGGAACAGTTCGGTTTGTGCGCTTGTTCGCCTCTCGGTTCGCAGCCACGTTTGCGGCACTTGCCTTCACATTTGTAAACATGCGTTGGCTACGCATCGGAGGGCATCTACATATACTGTGGGCCTCGAGCTTGCTGCCGTGTCTGGCTTGGGCTATAGAGACTGCTCGCCGTAGAACCCAATGGCCGGAGGGGAAAGCCATCTGGCAAATTGGGTTAATCTGGGGTATGATGATCAATGTTTCGCTCTACAGCATCTTTTTGGGCGGGTTCGTTTTTCTTCTTTTGGGTAAGAATCTTCTCCATATCAAATGCCTGGGACGAGTTATCATGGTGGGAATGATCGCGCTTGCCATTGCCTCTCCAACCATTGTTCTCTATTGGATAGGAAGTTCCGCCGATCAAGCGCACCATTTTGGCATTGCCCACGATCTGAGTTGGGGGGCCAGTCTCAATAGCCTTTTTGTGCCGTCAGTGGCTCATCCATTGAAAACACTCCGGCAAATCTCCAGAACTATCTATACAGGTCCCAGAGACGAATCGGGTGTGTTCAATTTGGGCATGGTGACTTGTGGCCTGGCCTTGCCGGGATTTTTTCTGTTGCTGAGGAAAAAATCATATCCCTGGGGTTTGGTTTGGTTGACTGTAGGTGGATTGATTTTATCTTTGGGGCTGCTGCTAAAGTGGAATGGAAGGCCAGTTCAGTTTTCTGGACTCGTAGCGTTTAATGATATCCTATGGCGGATTGGTCATACTCTTAAACCGGAACTCTTTTCAACTGTCGCACCTTCTCCTGATTTTCAATCTGGCATTCCCTTGCCCGGCCTGGTGCTCTCCATTTTTGTGCCATTCTGGGAATCGGCTCGTGTGATGTCTCGTTATGCCTTTTTGGGTATGTTAGGGGCTGTGACATTGGCTGCGATAACTCTACAGAAATCACCTGTGCCGGTTCGTATCCTACTCGCTTTGCTGTGGGTGATAGAGATTTTGCCTTCTCCTACAGGCGGTGGACGACCAGTTGCTTTTCAGCTTCATCCGGCATATACTTGGCTAACTGCTCAACCGCCAGAAAGCGGCATGGGCATTTTAGATGTAGAACCTCCGACCGTGTCTATCGGCGGAAGTATCCCGATGGCGACCTGGCTGCACGGAATCCCAACGGCTGCTGGCGTTGGATCATATTGGCCTGAACACACCTTTCGGCTTTGGGAGAAGTTTTTACCGGATGGGGGAGTTTTGATGCACCCCCAGATCGGCGATTTCCTGTGGCAGTACCGTATTCGATATCTATTCCTTCATTTTCGCGGCAACAAGGATCAAGCACAAAGCATGTGGAATATGATCGCCGAAAATACTGCCTTTCATCAGATTGGTTGTTTCGATCCTTTGGAGGGAGACTCGCCCTGGCCATATCAAATTTGTGTGGCTGAAGTGAACAAACCAGTCTCTCCCTTCAATGTGATTTTGCAGTCAGGATGGTCTGCGCAGGAGTCTTGGGGTATTTGGTCCGAAGGCCTGGCATCTGAATTGAAGTGGTTAGCGTTGGCCCGGCGGGATCATCATTTAAAATTTGCGGCTTTCCCACTGTGTGTTCCCCAACAGCACCAGCGACTTACGGTCAAGGTTAATGGAGAGAAGGTGTCCAGCTATCAATGGGAAGATTGTGAGACTTTGGCACAAGACTTGCTCATCCCAGCTTCCATGATCGAAGCAGGATGGAATCAGATCACCTTTGAGTATGCTTATGCTTTGACGCCGGCTGAGGTTACAAATGGGCAGAATCCCGATGCTCGTTTGTTGGGAGTTGGATTTGTGACATTGGAGATAAGCAGATGACTTTTCTGCTGGTGATGACTACTCTCTAATTTCGCTAGAAAATAACTTTCATTCTGAATTATCATTCGCACATTAACATTCAGGAATTAAGTCTGGGGATTGTCTCCTCCGCTTACAGCGTATTCGTGGTATAAACAGCCCCAGGCAGACAAGCGGAGGAGGTAAGCGGTGAATACACAAAAGATTGAACGGGTAGATGGTATCCCTTTGATTGTCCAGTGGTTGCTGAAAATGCGCATGCCGGAGTTGATTGACGCCATCTGGCAGCCCCATGGTCACTGGCAAGGCTTGAGTTACGGACAACTGGCTTTGCTCTTGCTGGAAGTGCTGGGGGAGGATGAAGCGCAGAGCGCCGCCTATCAACAGCAACAAAGCCAACACTTGATCCGCGCGTATGCTTTGCCGACCGCGGTGGCGCGCTACGATACTACCACCTTCAGTGTCTATCATGACCCGGCGGCGCAAACGGAGAGCGCCGCTTTGTTGAGCTTTGGGTACAGCAAAGACCGGCGGCCCGACTTGCGGCAATACAAGCTGGGCGTCAGCACGTTGGACCCTGCCGGTATGCCGTTGTTGAGCGACGTGTTGGCCGGCAAGGGGGCGGATGATTCCCTGTATCTCCCCGCGTGGCGCAACACCTGTGCGACCCTGGGCCACCGCGATTTCTTGTTCGTGGCCGATAGCAAAGCCAGCGCCCTGGAAACCCGCGCCACGTTGGCGGCCGAAGGCGGGCGCTACTTGTTTCCGCAAACTATGACCGGCGACGTGCCGGAGTTGTTGGCGGCCTGGGTTGCGGAACCGCCCACCGCGCTGCAAGCCATCGTCTTGGATGCCGCGGAAGACCCCATCCCGATTGCGTATTCCGGCTCGTATCAAAGGCCTGATGCTGGTACTGCTGGTGGCCCTGCAAGCGCTGACCCTGTTGGAATTTGTAGTCCAACGGGAACTGGCACAGCAGGAGGAAGCCTTGGCCGGCTTGGTCCCCGGCAATCCACGGATGCGCACGGCCCGCCCGAGCGCCGAACGACTTTTGGTGGCCTTTGACTACCTGCCTTTGCTGATCACGACCTCCTCAACCCACTGCGAGGGTCATCTGGTCGAACCCTTATCCGCACTGCAACAACGCATTTTAGCCTTGTTGCAGCTTCCTGAAGCCATCTACCGCCTTGATTTCTCGAATGTTTGCGCAATATAATTCGTTATGCAATTTGATTTCTAGCGAAAGGACAGTAACTATGGCTCTCGATGTATTAATCAAACGTTTGGCGCAGGCTATGGGGCTATCGGAAGAAGACGCGCAGGCGGCACTCGAAACGGCGGTGGATTACATCAAGGCGCAACGCCCGGACAAAGCCGACAAAGTGGATGCGGCGCTATCCAACGAGAAAACCGTGCAGCGCATCGGCGATCTCGCCGTCAAACTCGTCGATAAGGTGAAGCCCGATCAAACCTGACAGGTCTTCTGAGACCTGTCAGGTTTATTGGCCTACCACGCCCAAATCGCCCACAGACCGATCATCACCAATCCGATGGAGAAGCGGGCGACGAATGACCAGCCCCAGCCAATCGCCATAGCCTTGGTGATGCGCCAGGCTTCGCTGCGATCCTTGCGGTACGAATTCTCCGCCAGGTAGAGGCCCAGGAGCGCGGCGGCGATGCCCCCAAGCGGCGTGAGGAAGATGCTGCCCACAAACCCCGCGACGAAGGCGATGGCGAGGGACGACCAGCGCGCGCCGCTCAGCCGGGCCTTCCCGCCCATCAGGATGTTATCCACCACCCACCCGATGACCGTCAACACCGTAATGCCAACGAAGAACCACCCACCGCCCCCGCCGAAGCCGAAGATGATGCCGTAGAGCAGCGCCAGCGCCCAGATGACGGTAATGCCGGGAAAAATCGGAATCACCAGGCCGAAAAGCCCAACGAGCATACCGCCGAGCATCAGCACCTTCGCCACAATTGCCAACCAGTTGACCATACGTTTTCCTCCGCAGAGAGTCGAAAGTTCACAGGCTTGGGCCAGCGCAAGGCTCTTGAGCGCGCCCGCCTGCGCCTGTTTCAATGTCTACGATTGTAAGGCGTTTGCGGTTGCGGGCAAGCAGAAGGGTGCATTTCAATTTGGGGGCAAAAGCCAGATAAGCGTTTGATTTAACCGCAGAGTTCGCTGAGAACGCGGAGAGATTTCTGGTAACTCTGCGGACACCGCGTGCTCTGCGGTGCAATTTAAGAAAAGTCGCCCCTATTCTAAAATGCACCCAAGCAGAAGCGCGAGTTGCGGAGTAAGAAAGATTGAGTACACTTGTAGCAAGCCGTATCAGTAGATCCAATTTTGCCTGGTCTGGATCGCCAGATCCAGACCGGAACGGGGGACGATCCCCTCGGAGCATTTTTGGATCTACTGCGTATCCGGCATCCAGCATCCAGCATCCAGTATCCAGCCCCTGGAGGTAGGCGATGAATACATCCATCCACGGCCTCGGCAACGTGATTGGCGATCACAACACCGTCACGGTGACGGTCAACGGGCACACGGAAGCGCGGCTCTTTGTCAACGTGCCGCCCAAACCGGCGCTATTGGTGGGACGCGACGGCGCGCTGGCCGACCTGAAGGCGCGCTTGATGAACGGCACGCACGGCGCGAATACGGCCATTTCCGCCGTGCGCGGGCTGCCCGGCGTGGGCAAGACGACGCTCGCGGCAGCCCTGGCCTACGATCCCGACGTCCTCGCGCACTTCGGCGGCGGCATCTTCTGGGGCGATCTCGGCCCTGCTGCGAAAAAGTCGGAGGCTGCCGATCCCGTGCTGCGCCGGTGGGCCGACCCGCTTGGCGTGGACGTGACCGCGTATCCCAACGCGCGCGCCCTGGCCCGCGCCATTGGAACCGCACTGGCGCGCAGCGGCAAGCCGGCCCTGCTCATCCTCGATGACGCCTGGGAATGGGCGCCGCTGGCCGTGCTCCGCGAGGTGGACGCGCCCGGCAGTGCGCACCTGCTTACCACGCGCCAACCCGCGCTGGCCCGCGCCTTTACCGGCGCCGCCGACGCCGTCGCCAACGTGGACGAGCTGCGCCTGGAAGAAAGCCTGGCCCTGTTGCGCGCCCTCGCGCCGGAAGCCGTGGCCCACGAACCCGCCGCCGCCCGCGAGCTGGTAGAACTGACCGGCGGCCTGCCCCTGGCGCTGACCCTGGTGGGCTGCGCGCTGACGGCCAAAAGCGCCGGCGGCCATCCCCGCCGCATCCGCCAGGCCATAGCGGAACTGCGCGGGTTCACCGAGCGTTTCCTGCGCGTGCCGCCCGGCGCGGAACGCACGCTCTGCGCGGCGATTGCGGCGAGCGACCAAC